>CAUBWQ010000232.1 GCA_958439775.1 uncultured Collinsella sp.
CGAGCGCATCGGGCTCCTCGCCCGAGCAAATCACGCTCTGAATGCCCGCCGTCATCAGGATGCGGCTCGCGCGGATCTTGGTAATCATGCCGCCCGTGCCCACCGATGTGGAAGAATCACCCGCCGAGGCAATAATCTTGGCATCGATCTTATGCACGACAGGAACAAACTCGGCCGTGGGGTCCTCATGCGGATTGGCGGTATAGAGGCCATCGATGTCCGAGAGCGTCACGCACAGATCGGCAGAAACCAGGCAGCTCACAAGCGCCGCCAGTGTGTCGTTGTCGCCAAACTTGATCTCATCGACGGTAACGGTATCGTTCTCGTTGACGACCGGCACCACGCCAAGCTCCACGAGGCGCAGCAGGGCGTCGCGCGCGTGCAGGTAAGACGTGCGGCGGGCCGTATCGTGGCGCGTG
The DNA here is from genome assembly GCA_958439775.1 of uncultured Collinsella sp. GTDB lineage: Bacteria > Actinomycetota > Coriobacteriia > Coriobacteriales > Coriobacteriaceae > Collinsella. The sequence goes on from CAUBWQ010000232.1 coordinate 420, forward strand.
AGCAGCACGAGCGAGGTGAGCAGGTCGCGCGCATGAAACTCCTCGTCGTAGGCCGACGAGATGATGCACTGACCAGCCGAGGCGCAGGCCTGCAGGCTCGGCAGGTCGCCGACCGGCTTGCGGTCGAAGCCCAGCACGGGATAGCCGCAGGCGATAGCGCCCGAGCTCACCACGACCAGACGCCAGCCGAGCTTGCGCAGGGCTGCGGCCTGATCGGCAAGCCCGCCGATAAAAGAGCGGTTGACCTTGCCATCGGCGCCCACAACCGTGGACGAACCGATCTTTACCACCATCGTTTTATAAGAAGTCGTCATACGTCAAACCAATCAACTGTTCAGCGAACGGCCGAGCTGGCGGCCAAGGGAGCGTGACTCGCCCCTACCGCCCAAGGAATTAGTGAGCCCAGGGAAAGGCAGAGGCCGCGGCCATGTTCTTGCGCACGAGCTCGTCGCGCACCTGAGCCAGGCCCTGCTCCATGCCCACCACATAGGTCTGCGGGTACAGGAAGCGCTTGAAAGCTGCGTCCAGATGATCGAGCGCCCAAGCACAGCGCTCGCGCGCGTCCTGGATGCTCTCACGCGGAGCCACCGCACTGCCATCGCGCACGATCGGCACCAGCAGCTCGCGATACTCAAGTTCGGACACGTCGGTCACCAGGGCGGCATCATTCACGGCCACGAGGGTATTGCCGCGCGCGGAGCCCTCCCCCGCCAGATGGTCCTCGTCGTAGATCATGTCGCAGACCGGGCCGCCAAAGCCGTCGTAATAACGGCGCACGCGTTGCACACCCGGGATCGTGCGCTTGTAGGGCTGCTCGGAGAGCTTGACCACCGGCGTCCATGGATCTGCCTCGCTCGCACGGCGGGCGGAAAGCTTGTACACGCCGCCCAGCGCCGGCTGGTCATAGCAGGTCGCAAGCTTGGTACCCACGCCAAAGCTGTCGATGGGCGCGCCCTGGTCGAGCAGCGACTGAATCGTGTACTCATCAAGATCGTTGGAAACCGAGATCCCCACATAGGGCAGGCCCTCGGCATCAAAACGGCCGCGAACATACTTGGAGAGCTTGGCGAGGTCGCCGGAGTCGATGCGAATGGCCGACAGGCGCTCGCCCACCGCCTCCATCTCCTTGGCAACCGTAATGGCATGTTCGCAGCCCTCGTGCACGTCATAGGTGTCGATGAGCAGCGTGCAGTTCTTGGGGCTCGATTTGGCAAAGGCACGGAAGGCCTCGGGCTCGGAATCGAAGCTCATCACCCAGCTGTGCGCATGCGTGCCAAAGACGGGAATACCGTAGCGGCGGCCGGCGAGCACATTGGACGTAGAGGAGCAGCCAGCAACGTAGCTCGCGCGTGCAACGGCCAGGCCGCCATCGGGGCCCTGGGCTCGGCGCAGGCCAAACTCCGCCACGGGGCGACCGTCGGCGGCGAGCACCACGCGCGCCGTCTTGGTGGCGACAAGCGTCTGGAACCCGACGATGTTGAGCAGTGCCGTCTCGAGCAGCTGGCACTCCAGCGCGGGGCCGGTGACGCGCACCATGGGCTCGCGCGGAAAGACGAGCTCGCCCTCGGGCACGGCGTCGATGTTTACATGCGCACGAAAATCGCGCAGGTAGTCGAGGAATCCAGGCTTGAACATCGCGCCGCCGGCCGGGGCCTGGAGTGAGGCGAGGTAGTCGATGTCCTCGGGCGTAAAGCGCAAATTCTCGACCAGCTCGGGCAGTTCGGCGGTGCCGCACATGACGGCATAGGCACTGCCAAAGGGATGGTCGCGGTAAAACGCGGTAAAACAACCCTGCTCATTGGCCTTGCCGCTCTCCCACAGGCCCTGGGCCATAGTGAGCTCGTACAGATCGGTGAGCATTGCAATGTCGGTGGGATGCGAGATGTCGGTCAAAGCCATGGGGCGACCTTTCGGATGTGTTGTGCAGAGGTTGAGGGTTGGGCGAGGCGGACGTGCGGGCATGGAGCCCGGCGCGAACAGGTTAGTGCAGGCCCATGCTGCCCGTGATCGTGTAAACCATAAAGACGATAAACGCGATGAGGGCAAGGACAATGATGATTTTTTGAGCCGGCGCCATGCCAGGGATCTCGTTCTCGCCCGTAGGTTCCTTGGAGGTAACCATGCGCTGGGCAAAGGTCATCTCGTCACGGCTCGGCTTGGGCTCGACGGACTTGGGACGAGCGGCCTTTTTAGGCTGAGGTTTGGGCGCGGCAGGTGCAGGCTTCGCAGCAGCGGGCTTGGGTGCGGGCGCGGGCGCCGATGCGGATGCGGCGTTCGCGGCGACCTCCTCGGCCTTCGCACGCTCGGCACGCAGGGCAGCCAGCTCCTCACGCTCGCGACGGGCCTCTTCCCGAGCCTCGCGGCGGGCCTTCTCGGCGCGGAGCTCTTCCAACTCAGCGCGCTCCTCGTCGGACAATGGTTGGGACTCAAGCTCGGCCATGGTACAGCCCTTTCTTTTAAAAAAAGCCGCCGACACAATGTCAGCGGCTTATCAAATCCAAGGGTGGAGACGAAGGGAGTCGAACCCTCGGCCTCTGCCATGCGACGGCAGCGCTCTCCCAACTGAGCTACGTCCCCAGGACAAGTTGATATTTTACCTACGGCTCGCCAACTGTCAACGCCCAATACCCAGTCTTTTTGGGACGTGTCTCTATGGTTTTGTCAACCGCGTGCTTCGCGCCAT
>CAUBWQ010000233.1 GCA_958439775.1 uncultured Collinsella sp.
CGCGAGTTCCTGTCCAAGATTCTGCACTAGGCGCGGTGATGGACATGACGGATATGACGAGGGCGGCCGTGTCGCGCCGTCATTTTTTGCAGCTGGCGGGCGCCGGCATGCTTGCGCTGACGGGGACCGCGCTTACCGGTTGCGGCAACTCCACCAGCGGCGAGGGCTCCGACAAGGGGTCCAAGCTTGCGGCCATCAAGTCGCGTGGCCATCTGAACGCCGGCGTTAAGAAGGACGTTCCCGGCTACGGCTATTACGACACCGCCAAGGGTCGCTTTGAGGGCATGGAAGTCGATTTGTGCTACCAGATCGCCGCTGCCGTCTTTGGCGTGAGCTACAAGGAGGCCCGTGCCCAGGAGCTTGTCGAGTTTACCGACGTAACGCCCAAGACGCGCGGCCCGCTGATCGATAACGGCCAACTCGACGTGGTCGCGGCGACCTACACCATCACCGACGAGCGCAAGAAGAGCTGGGATTTCTCGACGCCGTACCGCACCGACTACGTGGGACTCATGGTCAAGAAGCGTTCGGGCTTTACCTCGATTGAGGATCTGGACGGCAAGGTCATTGGCGTGAGCCAGGGCGCTACCACGCAGAGCCTGATCGAGCAGATGATCAAGGACAACGGCTTTAGCTGTAAGCCCGAGTTTAGGGCCTTTAGCGGCTACCCCATCATCAAGAGCTCGCTCGATGCCGGCAATATCGACGTCTTTGCCATGGACCGCTCCACGCTGGCCGGTTACATGAACGAGACCGTTGAGCTGTTGCAGCCCGAGGTCAAGTTTGGCGAGCAGGGCTACGGCGTGGCGACCAAGAAAGGCTGCGACCTTTCGGCCGTGGTCGACCAGGTGATTTGCGATCGCCTGGCCGACGGCTGGCTCGACCAAGAGGTCAAGACCTGGGGTCTTGTATAGGCGCATCGTCCAAGGAAGGAATCAAATGCTCGAAGGATTATTTGACGCCGACCGCTGGTCGACGACATTTCAAAACATGGGGCCCTTCTGGGAGGGCTTTGGCGTGACACTGCAGGTGGTCGTTGCCGGTCTGCTGCTGTCGCTGGTGCTGGGCACGCTGCTGGGCGTGTTCTCTACCACTCGCTCACGCGTGCTGCGCGCCATAAGCCGCGTGTACGTGGAATTTTACCAGAACACCCCGCTGCCCGTACAGGTGCTCTTTATGTACATGGCCGGTCCGCAGTTTTTGCAGGCCATAACCGGTGCCGACCAGCCGGTGCGCATCGCGCCGTTCGTGCTGGGCTTCTTGGGCGTGGGCCTGTATCACGCGGCCTACATTTCGGAGGTCATCCGCACCGGTATCGAGGCGGTCCCGCGCGGTCAGATGGAGGCGGCCCAAAGCCAGGGCTTCACCCGTGCGCAGGCATACTGGTACATCGTGCTGCCCCAGACGTTCAAGATCATTTTGCCGCCGCTGTGTAACCAGGCGGTCAACCTGGTCAAGAACACGTCGGTACTGGCGCTTGTGGCCGGCGGCGACCTTATGTACCGTTCCGACAACTTTGTGAGTCTGTACGGTTACCTGCAGGGATACATCGTCTGCTGCCTTATGTACTTCATCATCTGCTTTCCGCTCGCCATGCTGGTGCAGTGGCTCGAGCGTCGCTCCAAGGAGCGTCCGCGCGGCGTGAGCCTGGCCGAGCTGGGGCTCGACAACGTAGAGGAGGCCTAGCGCATGGAAATCTTCAACGCGACCAACCTGCTCTACATTTGGGGCGGTTTTGTTAAGACGATCGAGATCTCGGCGCTGTCGATCTTTTTCTCGCTCATCTTTGGCACGGTGCTGGCGCTCGTTAAAAGCTATGCGCCCCGCCCGTTCCGTATTTTGGTGAGCGCCTATATCGAGCTGTTCCGCTGCACGCCGAACCTGCTGTGGATCCTGTTTATCTACTTTACGGTGCAGGGTTTGGACATTGTGATTTCGACCATCGCCTTTACGCTGTTTACCAGTGCTGTTATGGCCGAGATTGTGCGCGGCGGCCTCAACTCGATTCCGCGCGGCCAGTTTGAGGCAGCGCAGAGCCAGGGCTTCGGCTTCTTTGCCACCATGCGCTACATCATTCTGCCGCAGACGTTTAAGACGATCATTCCGGCGCTGTTTAGCCAATGCACGACCGTCATTAAGGACAGCTCGTATCTTTCGGGCATTAACGTGGCCGAGCTCATGTACACGGCAAACGTCGTGATGGCCCACGCGATCGATCTGTCGCAGGTGCTTATGCTCTACGGCCTGGTGTTTGCGATGTACTTTGTGCTCAACTTTGGTATCTCGCTGCTGGTCCGAGCGTATCAACGTCGTATTGTGGCAGCGTAGAATGTGACAAAGGGACTGTCCCTTTATCACATAGAGAAAGGAATCGCGATGAGCGATCTGGAGAATAAGAAGAATCCTGTGGTCATTACCATCGCGCGCGACTTTGGCGCCGAGGGCCACGAGATTGGTCGTATCCTCGCCGATGAGCTGGGGATTCCGCTGTACGATAACGAGCTGCTGGTGCGTGCTTCGCTGCGCGCGGGTGAGTCGCTCGACAAGATGGCCGCCTACGACGAGCGCCTGGCCGTGGAGAACATGGCGTTTCTGCCCGACCGCTACGATGCGCGTTCGTACTCGGACAAGTTGTTCCAAAAGATGAGCCAGGTGATTTTGGATCTGGGTGAGACCGAGAGCTGCATTATCGAAGGCCGTCTGTCCGATTATCTGCTGCGCAACAACCCCAACCACATCGCCGTGCTGGTGACTGCGCCCTTTGAGGACCGCGTCGAGATCGTGCGCAAGAAGCGCGGTCTCAACAAAAAGAAGGGCGCCAAGCTGGTCAAGCAGCAGCAGAAGGCGCGCGAGGCGTTCTATAAGCGCTACAGTGCCGGAAAGTGGAAGATGACGAGCGGTAAAGACATCGTCGTCAACCGCGCCAAGCTGGGCCGCGAGGGTTGCAAAGACGTTATTGCCGCAGCCTACCGCTACAAAGTAGCGCAGCTCGAAGACTAACCGACCAAAAACCACCACAAAGGGGACAGGCACCTTTGTGGTGGTCGGTCGACTGGCATAGAAAAAGTCCCCGCCGGGCGTGTGCTCGACGG
>CAUBWQ010000234.1 GCA_958439775.1 uncultured Collinsella sp.
CGGAGTGGGACGTGCGGCCGCCGGTCTCGGTGACGATGGCGGCGACGTTGTCCTTGTCGATGTCCGCGGTCATGGACGGCGTGAGCTCGTGCACCACGACGACGGAGTTCTCGGGCAGGACGGAGAGGTCGACGACCTCCTTGCCCAGCAGCTCGGCCAGAATACCGGTGCGGATGTCGGCGATGTCGGCCGCGCGCAGACGAAACATCTCGTCGTCCATGGACAGGAACATGTTCTCGAACATGGTCGAGGTGTCCATGAGCGCCTGCTCGGCGCAGGTACCGCCGTCAATGGCGGCGTTGATGGCGTCGGTCATGCCCGGGTCCTGAGCCAGGACAATGTGTCCGCTCATGATCTCGGCCTCGGCCTCGCCCACCGTCTCCTTCATGTGGTCGGCCTGAGCCTGGGTCTTCTCGCAGAAGACCGAAAGAGCGGACTGATAGCGCTCCTTCTCTGCTGCCGAATCGGCAACCTCGTGCGGCTCAAACGTCAAGTCGGGATCGACGGCGACCATGACGGTGCCGATACCGATGCCCTCGGAAGCGTTGACTCCCTGATACATTCCCATTCCTCTCTCCGTGTCATGTGATAAAGCGTTTTGCCATATCCATGACAAAAGAGCGCAGTTACCTTACAACAGGTCACTGCGCCCCCAAATATGAACTTAGTTGTTCAACATGCGACCCGTTTGAGTTCTACTCGCCAAGACCGCTCTTGATGAGCTCGATGGCAGCAGCCAGAGCCTCGGCCTCGTCAGCGCCGTCGCACTTTACCTCGACCTCGGTGCCGCAGGGGATACCAGCAGCCATGAGGGCCATCGGGGACTTGCCGTTGACCTCCTTCTCGGGGGTGACGACCGTCACGTCACAGGCGTACTTGCCCATGGTGGAGGCGAACAGACCAGCCGGACGCATGTGCAGACCCTGAGGATTAACGAGGGTAGCCTTCTCAGAAACCATAATTGACTCCTTTTTGTGTTTAACCCCTGTCATGCATGTGGCAGGAGTCAGATTCACGACGTTGTTTATATTAACTCACATCAAACGGTTTTTCATTATGTTTCGGACGAATTGTTGGACAGATGTGTTTGTCGTCCGCTTGCTCGCCCACAGGGGGGGCCGGGCGCGGCCAGTGAGATTTCCTGCTCTACAGTCCTGCTCGCACGAAGAGCACATTAAGTGCTCTTCGGCTCGTGCGGAACTCGCGATAAATCTCACTGGCCGCGCCCGGCCCCCCCTGTGGGCGAGCAAGCTGCGGAAACTCGGTCGGTCCAGAGCAATGTCGTGCGAACGTAATTCTGGCTGAGTTTTTGTTCGCTTGGTTGATCTAGTTGATGGGGTCTATCTATACCCTTTTGTAAGTTGCGGTGAAATAGGGACTGATTTTGGAGTTGAATCGTTTAAACAGTCCCTATTTCACCGCAACTTATGGGAGGGATAGAAAAAAGGCGAAGGCCCTCTCCAGGGCCTCCGCCTTAGTTAAAGGGGGCGATGGTATTCGCGTACCGTGGAATTAGACCAGACGGGCGTTGATCGTCTTGGCGATCTCGGCGGCGTCGGTGGAACCCTTGACGGTGGCACGGAAGTCCTCGTCCATGAGCGCCTCGGCGACCTTGGACAGGATCTTGAGGTGCGTAGTGCCGGCCTGGGCACCGGGGATGAGCAGGGCGATGGCCACGTTGACGGGAGCGCCGTCCATGGTGTCCCAACCGGTCACGCCGGACTCGTCCTTGACGACGATGACGGCAGCCTCGGTAACGGCGTCGGACTTGGCATGCGGGATGGCGAAGCCCTCCATCATGCCCGTGGTGCCCTCGGCCTCGCGGGCCAGGAAGGCGTTCATCACGGCGTCGGCGTCGCCGGCGATACCGGCCTTGACGGCCTGGTTGGAGACAAAGCTCAGAGCCTCGTCACGAGAAGCGAAGTCCTCGGCGACAAAGACATTCTCGACCTTCACGAAGTCGGCAGCCTCGGCCTTGGGGGCCTCGACGGCAGCGGCCTTGGGGGCCTCAACGGGCTTGGCTGCAGGAGCGGCCTTCTGGTTCTTCTCGAAGTCGTACTTCTTGAAGGCCACGAACAGGATGCCACCGACCACAGCGCCGATGAGGATCGCGAGGACCCACAGCGGACCGTTCTCGACAACAGGCAGGACCAGGAAGCCGCCGTGAGGCGCCGGATCGTGAACGTTGAAGAAGATGGTCAAGATGGAAGCGATGGAAGAACCGAGCATCATGATGGGCATGACGGGCCAGATGTTCTTGGTCATGAACGGAATGGCGCCCTCGGTGATGTGGGTGCAACCAAGGATGAGGTTGACGACACCGGCGTCGTGATCCTCCTGGCTGAAGTACTTCTTGCCGACAACGACGGCAAAGGTGGTGATCAGCGGCGGAACGATGCAGGCGGCGGAGACGGCAGCCATGAAGTTGGTGCCGAAGTTGTAAGTATCGGTGCCAACACCGGCGGCCAGTGCCTCGGTGAGCATAGCGGTACCGGTAACGTAAGCAGCCTTGTTGACCGGGCCGCCCATGTCAAAGGCGCACATGCAGCCGATGGCAAGACCCAGGACAACGGCGCCAGAGGCGGACAGGCCCTTGAGGAAGTCCATCATGGCGGTGTTGATGGCAGCCATGGGGCCGGAAATGCCGAGCATGACCAGACCGACGATGGCGGTCGAGAACAGCGGGTACAGGAAGATAGCCTTGAGGCCGTCCAGGTTCTTGGGCAGACCGGCAAAGACCTTCTCGAGCAGCAGGATGACATAACCGGCGAGGAAGCCACCGACGATGCCGCCCAGGAAGCCGAAGCCCACGCCGGCGCCACCGGCGTCGATCATGCCGGTCTCGGCGTTAACAGGCAGGCCCTGGATGGCGATCATACCGGCAACAAAGCCGGGGACGAGCGCCGGGCGCTTGCCGATGGACTCGGCGATGTAGGCGGATAGCACCGGAACCATGAGGTTCATGGCGATGCCGCCGATGATCTTGAGCATCGCAGCAAAGCTGTTGTAGTCGGCAGCCGTCGAATCAAAGGACGTGATGCCCCACAGGAACGAAATGGCGGTCAGAACACCAC
>CAUBWQ010000235.1 GCA_958439775.1 uncultured Collinsella sp.
TATTATGGGAATCGAGGTCGCCACGGTCAACAACCAAATGCTCTGCGACATGGAAGCGATGGAAGCGCTCGCATGGCGCATCCACCAGCGTATGCGAAAGCGGTACCGGAATCGTGTCGATGCCCGCAGGAAGAAGCAAGAGGCGTTGCTTAACACGCTGCGGGCGTGTTTTGGGCTTAAGCCGGTCTAATTCGCGTCGAAAATAAGGGGTTAATCATATGCCCTGGCCAAAATATGGCAAATATGAGTACTGTCACTAAATCAGTAACAGCAAAATCAAGGAATTTAGGACTCGGAGGCGTCGTAAAGTAAGAAGATAATAAACAAATGTAGAATAACTAAGCATCAGGTTGGCGACACTGAGCGCAAAATCTGTCCGAGAGGCCAAAATTGTCTGCTACTAAATTGGTAACAGTACTCATATTTGCTATTTTTTGGCCACGGCACCCTGAGACGGGTGCCCCGGAGCTCCCCGTAGGGGAGCTCCGGGCTTCATGGGGGCACGAATAGTCCGCTCCGACCTGCAAAATCTGTGCTCACGGTGCGAATGACGCCCCTAACCTTAAACTTTAGCTTGAACTTAGCTATAATGCGCTACGTTCCTGCCAGGCTGTGGTTGCGGACGGACGAAATGTCCATCCTAGTCCAAGACAGACGCGGTCAAAGGGATCCACGTAAGCGACCGCGTGCGCGCGGCGCGATCATGGCGCGTCCTAGATGTAAGCCGCACCGTCCGTTCTACTTTCTTTGGGGCAATACCGCCTCGCGGGCGAGCGGGCCAGTCGTGAAGGTGGCTACGGCCTCCCGAGCAAACACCCCGGTGCGCAAGTGTGGGGTCAAATACCAGGTCAGCTGGTGGGAACAGCCCGTTATTCCGCGCAACGCACGGATTGTATACGACACAGAAGGCAGGGTAGTGGACATGGTGAGGGGCAGCTTGATGCACGCGGCTCGGTTAGGTGCTGGGACCGCGGCGGTCATTGCCGTATTGGGCTTGAGCGGATGCGCGTTCAATCCACTGTCCACGTTCACGACACCCACGATTGACCAGATCGAGCGCGAGACCGTCACCCCTGCGGTGTCGGACGATGCCCTGGTCACTCCCGGTACCCTGACGGTTGCCCTCGATACCTCCGATGCCCCGCAGGCCATGCAGGGCGCCGATGGCAACCTCACGGGCTATGCAGTTGACGCTGCCCGCGCCCTTGCAAGCCGCATGGGCCTTAAGGTTGCCTTCGTCGATGCATCTTCTGCCGATTCCGTGCTTGGTGACAAAAAGGCCGACATCTTCATTGGTGACATCAATTCCACGGATGGTGACATCAGCACGCTTGGTACTTGCCTGTACGACGCTGCGGCAGTGTTCGGAAAGACGAGCGACGGCGAGTCGCTGAGCGTTTCTACCGAAACGCTTAACGCCGCTACCCTGGGCGTTCAGACCTCCTCGGCCTCGCAGGAAGCACTTGCCAAGCAGAGCATTACGGCCAACCAAAAGACCTTCTCCAACATCAACGAGTGCTTTGAGGCGCTCGAGTCCGGCGAGATCGACTACGTGATTTGCGACTCCACGGCCGGCGGCTACCTTGCGCGCCTGATGAGCCAGATCTCTTACGTCGGCGCGCTCGAGACGCCCTCGACGCTCGGCGTCGCGGGCCTCGCGGCCAACGATGAGCTATGCCGTGCCGTGAGCGATGCCCTCGACGGTATCACGGTCGATGGCACGCTCGAGGCGGTCCACTCCGTCTGGTACGGCACGATGCCCTATGACCTCACCACCAAGACTGTCTCGGGCGCTGACGTGCAGTCGACCGACACCGGATCCAGCGAGTCCGCATCCTCCGATTCGAGCAGCGAGGGTACAACCTCCGAGGATAAATCGTCCAGCCAGGAGGGCACTATCACCGACGACGACATTAACAAGCTCAATAGCTAGTTATTGCTAGGGGTGGCGTCTCCTATGCGCTAGGAGAGACGCCTCTTCACGGTTTCAACACGCATTGCCGGGCTTTCCCAACAGGGGAGCCCGGCTTTTTCGTTTCCATAAAACCAGCAGGTCAAGGACATTTTTTAGGTGCAAAACCAAAGTCGCCGTCGCCCTCCCATAGCGCACTTTGCCACAGAAAAGTGCGAGACTTCGGTATGCGGTATCAAGCAATCGTTATTCGGGTCTTTGGGAATCCGCGTGATTAAATGCACGGCAATGGGTACATAGCCAGTACAGTAAGTCCCCGAGGCAGATTGGAGCCACGTATGGATATCAAGGTTTCTGGACGCAAGACGACGGTAACCGATGCTCTGCGTGCGCATGTGGATGAGAAGATCGGCGAGGCGCTCAAGGTTTTCGATATCGAGCCCATGACGGTCGACGTTGTACTTCGCTATGAGAAGAACCCCTCGAACCCCAACCCGGCAATCGTCGAGGTTACGGTTCGTGCCCGCGGTTCGGTGATCCGCGTTGCCGAGCACGGTGCAGATATGTACGCCGCCATCGACCTCTCCGCCGATAAGGTCACCCGCCAGCTGCGCAAGTTCAAGACCAAGGTCGTGGACAACCGCCAGGGCGGTGCCAGCGCAGCGGATGTCGCGCCGGTCGAGCGCGTCGAGGATCTGGCCGACCTGCTGCTGCCCGAGGAGGAGGACGACCTGCTCGTCCGCGAGAAGGTCATCGATGTCACCCCGATGACTGAGGAGCAGGCGCTGGTGCAGACCGATCTGCTCGGCCACGACTTCTACGTGTTCGAGAACGCGACGACTGGCCTCATCAATGTGGTGTATCACCGTAAGAATGGTGGATATGGCATCATCAAGCCCCGCATCGAAACACTTGACGAGTAAAATACGTTAACTTGCATGAGTTAACGGCCGGCGGTCATCCCATGCGGGTGGCCGCCTTTTTACGTAAGGAGTCGCTTTGATGGACAAGGCCGCATCCGCCGGTCATTCGAACCGTTGCCGCATCGTCGTCGATACCTGCTGCGACTTTAGCCCCGAGGTCGCCGCGAACCTC
>CAUBWQ010000236.1 GCA_958439775.1 uncultured Collinsella sp.
CCGCGATTATCGGCAGCGGCGGCAAGTCGACGTTGCTCAAAACGCTGGGTCTTGAGCTCATGCGCGCTGGCGGCCGCGTGCTCCTCTGCACCACCACGCATATGCTTCCCGTTGCCGGCGTGCCATGGGACGGGTCGAATCGTCGCCTGGACGCCGCGCCTTGGAAGCCGGGCGCCTCGCATGTCCCCGGTTGCACCTGCGAGGCATGCGCGGGCATGAGCCGCGGAAGTATCTGCCAGGCGGGTGTTTTGGACCCGGAGACAGGCAAGCTCTCCGCCCCCGCCGAGCCACTCGGCGGGCTGGCACAGCGCTTTGACTATGTGTTGGCCGAGGCAGACGGTAGCAAGCGACTCCCGCTCAAGGCGCATGCCGCCTGGGAGCCGGTAATTCCCGCCGGCACGGCAAACGTTGTCTGGGTCGTCGGCGCCTCGGGACTCAGCAAGCCCATCAACGAAGCCGTCCACCGCCCCGAGCTCTTTGGCGAGCGTTGCGGCTGCGAGCTCACCGACATCGCCACGCCCGAGCGCGTCGCCCAGGTGCTCAATGCCGAGATGCAGGCGCTGAAACTCAGCACCGCACGCGTCGTGCTCAACCAAGTCGACACGCTCAGCGACCCCACGATGACGGATCGCTTCGAGGCAGCCCTCGGCCGCCCCCTCATCGCCAGCAGCCTCAAGTAGCCGGCCCCATCTCCTCAGTTGCGGTGAAATACGGACTGTTTGGCCGCCCGACGGCCGCAAACAGTCCGTATTTCACCGCAACTGAGGAGGGGAATCCGGTGATCTTCCTGTTAGCGGGGCACGTAGCGACCGGGCTGGGCTCCGGTGGGCTCGCCGTCGCGCGCGGCCAGCACGCCGTTCACAAACACAGCCTTGGCGCGGCCGTGCGCCTCAAAGCCCTCGAGCGGCGTGTAGTCCACGGCCTGATGCTGCGTCGCGGCGCTGATCGTCCAGCGCGCCTTGGGATCCCACACGCACACGTCGGCATCGGAGCCCTCGGCAAGACATCCCTTGCGCGGATACATGCCAAAGACGCGCGCCGGATTCTCGCTCATCAAGCGGCACAGATCCTCAGGACCCAGCTGCCCCTCAAAGCTCGTAGCGATCGCGACGGGGCGATGCTCCACACCGGGTCCGCCGTTGGGAATCGCGCGGAAGTCGTCGCGCCCGCGGTCCTTTTGCCCGTGCAGGTTAAAGCTGCAGTGATCGGTCGCGATAGTATCGATCTCGCCGGCCACAAGCGCCTCGCGCAGGGCCGCACGGTCACCCGCATGGCGCAGCGGCGGGCTCATCACATATTTGGCGCCCGCAAAGCCGTCCTCGCCCTGCTCCAAATAGCACGTATCGTCGAGCATCAGATACTGAGGGCAGGTCTCGACATAGATATTCTTCTGCCCGCGCGCCTTGGCGGCACGGATGGCCTCGAGCCCCAGCTTGGTCGAAAGGTGCACCACGTTGACCGGTGCGTCGCCGGCCAGGTGCGCCAGGTATAGCAGACGGCTCACTGCCTCGGCCTCGCACACATCCGGACGGCTGAGCGCATGGCCCTCGGGCCCGTGGATACCCTGCTCAAACACGCGCTTCTGCAGCTCATTCACCAGCGTACCGTTCTCGCAATGCACGCACAGGATACCGCCAATATGCTTGAGCTCCTCCAGCACCTCGAGCGTCTCGGCATCGTCCAAGCGCAGGTGGTCGTAGGCAAAGTAGGTCTTAAACGACGATACGCCCGCCTCGCGTATGGCCGAAAGATCGGCGCGGTTGCGCTCGTTCCACTCGGCGAGTGCCATATGAAAGGCGTAGTTTGCCGTGCAGGTGCCGTCGGCGCGGCGATGCCACTCGGCCAAGGCATCGGGCATGGTCACGCCACGATCGGCCGTCGCGTAGTCCACGATGGTCGTCGTACCGCCGCAGGCAGCCGCGCACGTGCCGGTCTCAAAGCTATCGGCCGTCCAATCCATGCCGGTCCAGCACTGCATGTGCGTGTGGCCGTCGATAAAGCCGGGAAACACCCAGCAGCCCGTGGCATCCTCGACGGTATCGCCCTCGGCAGGCTCAATCGCCGCGGCGATCCGCACGATCTTATCGCCATCCATGGCAAGATCGGCGTGGCGAAGCCCCTGTGGCGTCACGAGCGCGCCGTTTTTGATGATAATCATAATTGCTCCTTATTGATTGATGCAGTTGGCCACGCGATCAAAATACGAGCAGGCGGCGATATGCTCCGTTATGCGTTGCTGTCCCTTGGCGGTATCGACGTCCCACAGCTCGTAGGCACGCGCCTCGACCAGCATCACGTCGGTACGGTCCTTGAGGATCGAACCGCCGCCGTCCTTGCCCTCAAGACACATAAGCGCATCGAATAGTTCCGCCGGAAAGAGCACCGGGCTCGAAGGCTCACCGTTGCACGCAAGACGCACCGGATGCTTGCGGCCACGCTCGTCAAATGCACGAACCATGGCCTCAAAAGAATCCGAACTCACGAGCGGCTGGTCGCCCGGCAAAAAGAGGCATCCTTTCCAGTCGCGTTCGACTCCCCACGAAAGGCCCGCACGGACACTTTCGCTGCGCAGCTCGCCATCGTGCAGCACGCACGGGCAATGCTTGTCCTCGCAAATCTGGGCGACCTCGGGCCAACGCGTCGAAACCACGACGTCAAAGCCCCGGGGAACCGAATCGATGGTCCGGGCAATCAGCGGCTCGCCATAGATATCGGCAAGCATCTTGTTAGAGCCAAACCGCTTGCCCTCGCCCGAAGCCATAATCACGCAACCGAGTTTCATCTCCGCAAACCTCCCCTGGCTGCCTTGGACACCATAGCTGCTATACCCACCATACCGAGCTCGCACTCCGTCGGAACAGGCACGCACTCGTTTTCCAGCGAACGCCCCTTGGCTCCCCATAGCACAAAGGAGGGCACCCCGCGACGCAGGGCACCCTCCTCAATGGTGCAGATATGCCTACTCAGCGTCGCCGGTAAACGTGGTACCGGTCTTGCCGGCAAG
>CAUBWQ010000237.1 GCA_958439775.1 uncultured Collinsella sp.
AAAAAACATGACGGCGACTACAACTGTCACCGCCATAATAATGCCGGAACCTATGAGCCCCACCGCATCGCGGGCGCGGTCGCCGCGCGCGAACAGCATGCCCAGCGCCGGTACCAGCGGAAACAGGGTAAGGAAATACAGTAGCGTCATACCATCACTCCCCCATGCAAAAACGCTGCAATTGTTTAACGTTATAGCTCAATTGAGGAGTAGCGGCGGCGGGTTTTCGGTCAACTGGGGAGTTTTAGGCGTACGGGGCAAGGGCACGTCCGCTTTGGAGCAGAGAGGCGACGCTCCCCCTATCGCAGCGACAGGCGCGCGGGCCACTGCGCGCAGTTTATTGACCACTTTGGAGGATGTCCCGACAGGCTCGCGCCGGTCCAAAAAGTTGGCGCGGCAAGAAAAATGCGCCCTGTGGGCGCACCATCCCGTTTGCTATTCCGCCTTTTTAACGCGCGGCTTGCGACCGCGCGGCTTATCGACCAGTGCGGACTCACCGCTCTCGCGGTACTGACGGCACCAAGCCTTGACCGAAGACTCGCTGGGAATCTTGTGCTTGATCATGGCCTCGCGAACCGTCAAGCCGTTTTCCAGACGGTCCTTAACCACAGCGAGCTTTACGTCGTACGAATAGGTGTGATGATGCGAACCGGCATTGAGAACGGCGTCGGCACCGCCCACGGCATACGCGCGGGCCCACTGACGAGCCGTGGCCTGGGGAATGCCAAGCTCCGCGGCGAGAGCGCGATGACCGACCCCCTCTTGGAGGATCTCGACGGCGCGCTGCCTAACCTCGGGCGCATGCGTGCGAGTCCTAGTTGCTTCCGACATACCTGCCACTTCTTAGCCTTAGCCGTTAATCTGCCTTCTTACGTGCAAGTTAGATAGTAGCATTTTACTGTTTGCTCAAAGCAGTTAATTAAAATAGACGCGGCGTTATCTGGGCATTTGGCACCAAATTACGACATTTCTTTATCGATTATTTACGCTGGTAGCTGACTCGCAGCTAATCGTCATTCGCTTGTCAACAAAATTGGCATCTCTTTATGTCCTTTGGTATAGAGGATATAGTTATTAACCCCTCCCTCAATATTTTTGAGTGATCTGCAAGGCAGTAGACGTCCTCACTCCTCATGATTACCGCGCATTGCCATTCATCGGAGCAAAACAAAAAGGGCGGGACCTGCTGCGCTTGCAGGCCCCGCACCGGTTGACACCCGACGGGACACAGCCGGGCGAGACGGATCCGTGCTACCGCCCCGCCTGGCCGCGATGTTCAACTACAGCTCGTTGGCCGCGTGATACGCCGTGCGAATGGCGCTCGCAATGTCGGCGGTGCGCTCACCCGAGCAGTCGCCCACGCAGGTCACGGGCACCGTCACGTCATCCAGGTCAAACGCGTTGGCCTTGGAGCCCACGGCCATCACCACGTAATCGCAGGCGATCTTCACCGGCTCCTCGGCGCCGTCCTCGGTGGTGCGAACAGCCTCCACGCCCTCGTCGGTAATGGCGGTCAGGCGGGTCTTAACATGCTGCTCCACGTTGTGCTCTGCAAAGTCGCTCATAATCAGCGGCAGAATGGTCTCGGACTCGCCCGCGGCAATCTTGTCGAGCATCTCCACGATCGCCACCTCACAGCCGTGCTGCAGCAGGTACTCGGCAGTCTCGGTGCCCACCAGGCCACCGCCAATGACGGCGACGCGGCCGCTGAGCTCCACCTTGCCGGCCAGCACGTCCCAGCTCGAGACGACCTTGTCCGAGTCGGCACCCGGAACGGGGATGACCACGTCGTGTGCGCCCACAGCCACAATCGCAGCGTCGGCGGCGTTGAGGTCCGCGGGGCTAGCAACGTGGTTGAGCTCGACCTTTACGCCCAGGCCAGGCAGAATCTTCTCGTAGTACTCGACGGAACGCATGATCTCGTCCTTGCGCGGGGGCGCAGCCGCCAGCACAATCTGGCCGCCCAAGTGATCGCTCGCCTCGTAGACGGTCACGTCGTAGCCACGCTTGGCCGCCACGCGCGCGGCCTCCAGGCCGGCAATACCGCCGCCCACCACAGCGATCTTCTTGTCACCCTCGCCCGGCTTGATGGCGATGGTCGCCTCGTCGCCGTTCTCGGCGTTGAGCACGCACGAGATGTACTTGCGGTTTTGAATCGCGTCGACGCAGCCCTTGTTGCAGTTAAGGCACTCGCGGATGGGCTCACCCGTGGCAGCTTTCAGCGCAATGTCGGGGTCGCACATGAGCGAACGGCCGTACGCAATGATGTCGGCCGCGCCGTCTTCCAGAATCTTCTCGCCGGCCTCGACCGAGACAACGCGGCCGACGGTTGCCACCGGCACGGAGACCAAGGCCTTGACGCGCTCGGCCACGGGCAGCGTCCAGTTGTAGGGCATGGCGCCCATGGGCGGAATGGTGTCGCCCATGTTGCCGGTGTGGTTGGCCTGTGCGACCTGGATCATATCGATGCCCGCGCCCTCGAGCAGCTTGGCGAACTCGCAGGCCTCGTCGGGCCGCAGGCCGCCCTTGCCGCGCGGCGTGCCGTCGGGGTTCTCCATGATCACGGGGAGCTTGTACTCCACCATCAGCTGCGGCGCGGCTTCCTTAATGGCAGCGACAACCTCCAGCGCGTAGCGGACGCGGTTCTCGAACGAACCGCCGTACTCGTCGGTGCGCTGGTTGAGGATGGCCGAGCACAGCGAACCCACCAGACGGTCGCCGTGGACCTCGATGGCATCGATGCCGGCCTGCTGCGCGCGAGCGGCCGAGGCAGCAATGGCCTCCTTGATCTGGGTGAGCTGCTCTACGCTCGCCTCGTTCACAAAGTGCTGCATGTCGTGATGCAGCTTGGCGTAGGCCTGGTTGCGGATCTCGTTGGACTCGGCCATCTTGGCGGCAAAGGTCTCCTCGTCGCCGGCGGCCTTGGCCTCCTGCGCGGCCTTGGCAGCAGCCATGGCGCCCATGACCATGCGGCCGACACCGGGCACATCGTACTCGG
>CAUBWQ010000238.1 GCA_958439775.1 uncultured Collinsella sp.
CTTGGTTGCCACAGCCGAGTAGTGGTCGAACATATTTAGGCCGACTTTCCATAGCAGATGCAAATTGGCGGCCGAACCGCATACACGCATAAAAGATCGCCCGGCTTCAACCTTTGTTCCCGAGGGCTCAAACCACTCGACCGTCAGGTTCAGCATAGTTGCCATACGCACAACCTCCTCCGTGCAACAAAGCACGCAGTTCTCGCGCGTGTAATACTCCATCGCACCGAGCGCCTCACCGATTCCCAGGATATGCGTCGTAAGATCGATATAGGGGACATCCTCGGCGATAAGCTCCTCA
This sequence comes from uncultured Collinsella sp., assembly GCA_958439775.1. Taxonomy (GTDB): domain Bacteria; phylum Actinomycetota; class Coriobacteriia; order Coriobacteriales; family Coriobacteriaceae; genus Collinsella. The sequence continues at coordinate 302 of CAUBWQ010000238.1, forward strand.
AGCCGCGCGTCGCTTATACGGATAATGTCGGGCATGGGGCCTTCTCTCTGTCATTGTTCTCAACGAAGAATAGCGTATCGCTTTCCCAGCCTATACGGTACAACCTCATCAGCAGCGTTTGTCCCGCATCTTACGTATTCTGCCGAGCAAACGTCCTGCGGCGTCTCCTGCTAGACTGGTAGATTCCCAACCGTCCATCCAGGAGCCTCCATGTCGCGCAAGTCCGCCTACAAGCAAGTACTTTCCATCGGCACCGCCGTGGTGCTGGGGTTTGCGCTGTTCACGGGGTCGCTCGACGGAGCGCCCAAGCTGTTGTCGCCACAAAGCGATGAGCAGGCGGCAGCTCTGGCCGAAAAACAAAACGAAAGTCCCAGCCGCACCGACGACGAGGCAGACTTGGTTGCCCGGCTTGAATCGGGAACAGCGAGCTCCGAGGACTCTCAAAATAGCCAAGACTCTGGCGATGGCTCCGAATCCACCGCGACCAACATCGGTGACGACGGTTCCACGAACAGCGCCGCCACCCCCATCGACGAAGTCGAAAACCCCGATCTCGCCCGCGCCCGCGGTGTTTATCTCAGCAGTATTCCAGACTACGCCGGCAACCCCTACGTTGCCCTTCGCGCCGACAGCACGCACCCGTTGGGCATGCCGTCGTTCACGCTCGACGAGTATGAGCGTGCCACCGAAGAGGGCTGCTTTAAGAAATTCTCCAAGCTCGACAGCCTGGGCCGCACTCGCAAGACGCTCGCCTGCGTAGGCCCCGAGTCGCTCGGACAGGGAAAGCGCGGCGATATCTCGCGTATCCATCCTGCCGGTTGGCACCAGCAGCGCTACGACTTTATTCCAGGCCAGAGCCTCTACAACCGCTGCCACCTCATCGCCTGGTCGCTCTGCGGCGAAAACGCCAACCGCAAAAATCTCCTCACCGGCACGCGCTATCTCAACGAGACGGGCATGCTACCGTTCGAAGAGCAGATTCTCAACTATATTCGCGATACGGGCAACCATGTGCTCTACCGCGTCACGCCCATGTATAACGAAGAGGAACTTGTCTGCCGTGGCGTGCGCCTTGAGGCGCAATCGGTCGAGGACCACGGCAAGACCCTCTGCTTCCACGTGTACTGTTACAACCTGCAGCCGCACGTGCAGATCGACTACGCCACCGGCCGCAACCAGGCATCCGGAGACTAGTGCCGACCGCGCCTCCCGTAGCCCAAAAAATGATCCGTTTTCCTCCGTCGCATACGGATCAAATAAGGCCGCCCCGGTTACCCAGGGCGGCCTTTTCGTCAGCACCTACATTGCAGGCAAAACCACACGTTACTTGGCGCGGCCCTCCTCATAGCGCTCGACCAGCTTGGCCTGAACGTCATAAGGCACCTGCTCATAGCCTGCGGGCTTCATGGTAAAGTCGCCTGTGCCGCGCGTGATAGAGCGCAGGCGCGTCGAATAATCCGTCAGCTCGGCCAGCGGCGCCTGGGCAATAACAACGGTATCCCCGCGCTCATCGGTCTCCATACCCGTCACGCGACCGCGCGAGGCCGAGATGTCGCCCATCACGGCGCCGGCGTAGCTCTCGGGGATAGTCACCGTGATTTCCTCGATGGGCTCCAGCACCACCGGGTCGGCATCGGCGCATGCCTTGCGCAGGCCGATGCGAGCCGCCGCGCGAAACGCCATCTCGTTGGAGTCGACGCTGTGATACGAGCCGTCGTACACCGCGACGCGAATGCCCGTAAGCGGGTAGCCGGCAATGATGCCGTCCTTCATGGTCTCCTGGACGCCCTTGTCCACGGCGGGGATCAGCGAGCGCGGAATGCGGCCGCCCACGACCTCATCCACAAACTCGTAGCCGTCGCTCGTGCCGTCGGGCCCAATGAGCGGCTCCACGCGCAGCCAGCAGTCGCCGTACTGACCGGCACCACCGGTCTGCTTCTTGTGGCGGCCCTGGGCGCTCGCCGTGCGGCGAATGGTCTCGCGATACGGGATGCGAATCGGCACGCTTTTGGCCACGACCTTGGTGCGATCCTCAAGGCGATTGAGCAACACCGAAACCTGCGCCTCACCCACGGCGGAGATGATGGTCTGGCCGGTCTCCTCGTCGCGGTCGATGCTCATAGTCGGATCGGCCTTACAGGCCTTCTCGATAAACGTGTAGAGCTTCTCTTCGTCCCCGCGATTCTCGGACTCGATGGCGATGCGGTACTGAGAGTTGGGGAACTTAAACGCCGCAGCCTCGACCTTACCGGTAATGGAGAGCGTATCGCCCGTCTCGGCCGCCAGCTTGGGCGCCACGATGATGTCGCCGGCATAGGCGTGACCGGCCTCGGTCATGTCGCGGCCGCACATCACATACAGGTGAGCCAGACGATCGCTCTTGCGGGTACGCGCGTTGATCAGCTCAAGACCCGGCTCAAGCGTACCCGTCAGCACCTTGATAAAGCTGATGCGACCCTGCTGCGGATCGGCCAGCGTCTTAAACACAAACGCCACCGGACGGTCATCGTCGCTCGAAATCTTGAGCGAATCACCGTCGATGAGCGGCATCTCGCCGTAGTCCGTCGGCGCCGGGAAGTATGTGGCGATGTCGTCCATCAGCGAGTTGACGCCCTGCTCCTTAATGCAATCGCCCGCAAAGACCGGCACAAAGATGCGCTCGGCGATCGCCTTCGACAGCAGGC
>CAUBWQ010000239.1 GCA_958439775.1 uncultured Collinsella sp.
CCAAAAACGGCGACCCCATGGGCATCGTGCAGCTCGAGGACATGGAAGGCGAGGCCACGGTCGTGGTGTTCCCCAAGACCTACAAGGAGGCCGAGGGGTATCTGTACGGCGAGGTCGATCCCGAGACCGGCGCACAGCTGTCCGACGCATTTGTGCGCATTAAGGGCAAGCTCGAGCGCTCGGACCGCGGCGACCAGATCATCGCGCAGGAGATCGTGCCGCTCGAGCTCAACGAGGAGAACAACAAGCCCAAGGTGTTTGAGGTCATGGTGCCCAACAGCCGCTTTAGCCAGGGCAATATGGCGCGCCTGGCCACGGTGCTCACCGCTAACCCGGGCGGCGACCGCGTGGAGATCTTTATCGAGCAGGTGGACGGGCGCGTACTGCGCGCCGAGGTGCCTGCCAAGGTCAACGCGCGCTCGATTCCGCTGCTGGCCGAGGCCAAGGCCATTGTGGGCAACCAGGGCCGCGTGACGGTTATCTAAAATGATTTTGCCTGGGTAGCTAATTTGGGACGGGCTATTTTAGCTACCCTTTGACTGACGGCGAATGAGTCGGGGTCGGAATGCATCTCAACCGACATATGGGGGGTAGCTAAAATAGCCCCGTCCCGTCCCAAATTAGCTACCCCGTGTGGATTGGAGGAAGTGATGGCACAGGGGACGTTTGTGCAGGCGCTCCGGAAAGAGGCGGCGCTGAGCGGCACCTTTATGAAGGGGCGTTCGCTCATGCTCAACGGCGCCGTGCTGTCGATTGAGGACGGCGGCTCGCGCTTCTCCAAAAACGTGACGGTTGAGGGTGCAGTGCGCGGCTCGCGCGGCGACCTGTACAAGACGCACGTGGCGCTCGACATGGACGAGCACGAGGTGATCGACTACGACTGCGATTGCCCCGCTGCCTATCGCTACCCCGGTATGTGCAAGCACGCCATCGCCACGGCGCTGGCGTACCTGGACGCCAGCGGCATTGAGCCCGTCGAGGGGCTGCGCACACCGGTTCGCACGTTTACGGCGCAGCCGAAACAGCCCGTGCGCACCGCGCCCAAAGCGCCGGCGGTCAACCCTAACTTTCCCTTCCCGGCGCCAGTTCCCACGAGCCCGAGCCTCATGAAGGCGCTCTCCGATCTTTCGGACGCGCGCATGGATGAGTTGGCGGGCATGCGCCGCAAGCTCGCCGGCACTGTCGACCCCGATGCCCCCAAGGCGGTGTTGGAGCCCTCGCTGGTACCGTACTACAATCCGCTGTTTGCCGACCGCTTTAGCTGGGCGCTCGAGTTTCGCATCCGCTGCGGCTCGGTGTCCTACGTGGTCAAGGACATCGACGGCATGGCCGCCGCCTACGTGCGCGGCGGCACGTTCTCGTACGGCAAGAAGCTCACATTCCTCCATACGCCCGAGGCCTTTGACGAGGTTTCGGTGCGTCTGCTCGACCTTGTTGTGGCAACGGTTGTGTATCTGAGCGACATCACGAGTTCGCGTTCGGCGTCGTACGATTTTGCACGCAGCGGCTTTGTCGCCGAGCGCCAGCTGCCGCTGTCCGAGCATGACATCGTATACATGCTGGACTTGCTGCGTGGCCGGACCATTTCCTTTGAGCCCGCCTGGTCGCGGGGAACGACGACGCATCGTTCCTACGAGGTTGCGGTTGAGCTGTCGCCGGTGGGGGAGGACGAGGCCTCGGCGAAACAACCGCCGCTCCTTGCCGCCAGGATCGCGCCGGCGGCCGGTGGCAGCTACGACCTGCGCCTGCCCGCCGATATGTACTGCTTTGCCTCGGGCGACGTTGCCTATCTGGTCGACACGCACCGCGCGCGCCGCGCCGATGCGGCGTTTGCCCAGCATGCCGCACCGTTTCTGTCGCGTCTGCTGCCCTGTCGCACGCCGGTCCATATCGCCGCCGAGCAGGTGGGCGAATTCTGCCGCATGGCACTGCCCGTGCTGCGCGAATACACCGACCTCACCGCTCCCGCCCTGCTCGACACCGTGGCGCCCGAGCCGAGCTTTGCCATGGCAATCGGTGTCGACGACGGGCTTGTGACCTGCAAGATTACAGTTGCCTACGGTGATTGGTCGGCAGATCTCTTTAGCCTGGGCGCTCCGGGCAGCCCCTTCGAAGAGCAGCGCCCTGGTGTGCCGCCGCGCGACGAGATAGCAGAGTTTCGCGTTATGGATACGGCGGCCCTGTATTTCGACTTTTACGAGGGCGGCCTGGCGTTTGAGGAGCGCGACGACGAGAGCCTGTTCCACTTGCTGACCGAGGGCCTGTCTGCCCTGTCCGAGCTGGGCGAGGTCATGCTCAGCGACCGCCTACGCCAGATCTCGGTGCGCCCTGCGCCCAAGCTTTCGGTGCGCGCGACCGTCAAGAGCAACCTGCTCGATGTCGAACTGGGCGCGAGCGGGCTTTCGGCGGCAGATCTTGCCATCTATCTCGATTCCTATAAGCGCCACCAGACGTTTGCGCGCCTGACGTCCGGCGACATCGTGCGCCTGGACGAGGGTGCCCGCGCCGCGTTTGGTCTTGCCGAGGACCTGGGCGTCGATGCCGTCGACTTGCTCGACGGCGTGTCGCTTCCCGCGTCGAGTACCCTGTTTGTCGACAGCATGCTTGCGCGCACGCCCGAGCTCGAGGCCGATCGCGACGCCGCGTTCCGCCGTACCGTCGAGCGCCTGGACACGCTCGGCAAGATGGATTTTACGGTGCCAGTCTCGCTCAAGGCCACACTGCGCGGCTATCAGGTCGACGGCTACCAGTGGCTCGGCTCGCTCGAGCACCTGGGCCTTGGCGGTATCTTGGCCGACGATATGGGCCTAGGCAAAACGCTGCAGATGATCGCACATATCCTGGCGCGCGTGGAGGCGGGGGACGCCAAGCCCACGCTCGTGGTATGTCCTGCGTCGCTTGTGTATAACTGGACCGCCGAGCTGGAGCGCTTTGCGCCTTCGCTCGACGTATGCGCCATTGTGGGTGCCAAGGCGCAGCGCCGC
>CAUBWQ010000240.1 GCA_958439775.1 uncultured Collinsella sp.
GAGGGGGGCATGACGCCCGAGCAGGTGGAGCAGAGCTACCAGAGCTGGCGCGGCGGCATGGCTCACTTGGACGCGCACCGCAGCGTGCTGGCCATGGACGCGCTGTACCGCAGCCTGTTCGAAAACCTCGCGGGGGGGGGTTGCTCAATGCAACCAAGCCCGAGAGACGATTCGGGCGGAACGCCCTCGCCATAGCGGAAGGGCGGCAACTCAAAACGGCGGCCTAGACGGGTCGAAAACGAAATAACCAAGACACCGAAGGCGTGCTGCGGCGCGCCTTCTTTCTTCGCGCCCGCCCAAACGGCCAGGCAATCTCACGGCGCTAATACGATGGCGGCACATTCCCCGATAAGGAAGGAGTCCGCATGGACACTGAGGAAGACATGCCGCGCCCCGACGAGCTTCGAGACGGCACCCTGGCCGAGGTCAACGCCCTGCGCGACCTGCTGTCGCAGATCGGAGATCCCGAGGCGGCGCACGAGGCGGGAACGATCGACGATGACGAGTACGTGGAGCGGAAGGCGCGAAAGCTCGCCTACACCTCCGCGCTCGCCGCCTACGCCAACGGCGAGTTGCCCGACCTCCCGGCGCTGCTCGAACAGATGCGCGAGCAGGCGTCCCAGCCGACGCAGACCGAGACCAACACGGCGAACATCGACTACCTGCTCATGACCGTGGGAGGTGACCAGTAATGGCTACGAAGAAAACCGTTGAGCATTCCAAGCACTTCGCGAAGGTCAAGAAGTACTACGACAAAGACCTTTGGAGCAAGGCGCGCGTCTACAAGGCTGTCGAGTGCAAATGGATCACCGCCGACGAGTACAAGGAAATCACCGGCGAGGAGTACACGGCCGAATAGGCGGAAGGAGGGCGCCCAGGATGGAAGTGCTCAAGCTTTTTGCGCCTTACGGACCGGCTTGGCTTGGCGGCGTGCTCCTGACGCTCGTTGCGTTCTACTTCGGGAGACAATTTCTTGAGGAGTACAAACGCCAAAACCAGCGGAAGGGCGAGCTCGACCTGAAGCGCGAGGAGCGCAAGCAGGCCGAAGTCGACGAGAGGGCGCAGCGCGACCGCGAGCGGTCCCAAATGGAGGGGCGCATCGCCGCCCAGATGGAGCGCAGCAACACCCTGATTGAAGGAATGAAAACGCTCATGGAGTCGGTTGTCGCGTCAAATGACGTCCTCCACGCGGACTTGGTCCACAGCCAGGCGCGTAGCCAGGGCATGGCCGAGAAGGTCGACCATATCTACGACCGAGTCGACCTCATGTACAACAAGGAGACAGGGAGATAAAGATGACTGATATACAGGCAGGACTCACGGTGCTGACCGTCCTCGTGGTGCCCTATATCGTGCAGGCTATCAAGACGAAGGCGATGACCGGCAATGTCGCCCGCTGGACGGCCATCGCAGTATCGGCGCTGTGCGGCGCATTGACGGCCATGGCCGGGGGTATGCCGACTGACCCCACGGCGTGGGTTACGTCCATCTTCGCCGCGGTAGGCGGCGTGCAGGTGGCATATGCAGCCTTCAAGGCGGTCGGCGTGACAGACAAGTGGCTCGACGCGCTGCTTGCCATGGGCACTCCGAAGAAGGACGACTAGGAATGGGCGGCAAGCGCCTCGTGCGCATCGCCGCCGCCATCTCGCTGCTTGCTTTGCTCGCCGCCTTCGCCGACGTGGCGCTTATAGCCTCTAACGTGCCGAAGGTGCCGAAGGAAGAGCCTTTGCCCGTCATCTACGACAAGCCGCTCGACAAGCCCGCCGAGGTGCCCGTCTACCTCCAAGCAGACGAGCGCTGGGGCGGGCTTTCGTATGCGGGCGAAGACCTGGCTGCTGCCGGCTGCGGCCTCACGTGCGCGGCCATGGCGTGGGAATGGCTCTACGGACAGGCATGCACGCCGGCGCAGATGCTGGGCTTCGTTGGCGAATCGTGCCTCACGGACGGCGTGAACGACATGGAAAAGTTCTGCCGTTGGATGAACGCGAACGACCAGGCTTTGGGCTACACGCCTATCCACGACAACGCCGATAACGCCTTGGACGAGGCGGCTGGCGGCTGGATGGTGTTTTGCAGCCTAACTGGCCAGCTCCGCGAAGGCGGCAAGAACTACGGCGGGCACATCGTCCTGCTTTGCGGATGGGACGGCGAGGCGGCGACCTTCCACGACCCCTACGAGGGCGTGGTGAGGCTGAGCCGCGAACGGTACGAACAAGTTGATTGGGCTTATTTCATAGCGATAGGGAGCGCTGAATAGAATGAACGGAATAGACATCAGCAATTGGCAGAACGGCATCAACCTCGCGGCTGTCCCGTTCGACTTCGTTATCTGCAAGGCTACCGAGGGCACGCGCTACGTGTCGCCCGACTGCGACCGCCAAATCCAGCAGGCGATCGGTCTTGGCAAGCTCGTCGGCGTGTACCACTACGTCAACGGAGGTGATGGCGAGGCGGAGGCCGAGTACTTCTACGAGCACTGCAAGGGCTACGTCGGCAAGGCCGCGTTCTTCATCGACTGGGAGGATCAGGGCAACAAGGCATGGGGCGACACGTCCTACCTCAAGGCCATGGCCGAGCGCCTGGCCGAGCTTCTTGGCGTGAGCGTGAATCGCATCGGCATCTACGCCAGCAAGAGCGTCTTCCCGTGGAACCTCACCGACGCCAAGACGTGGGTGGCGCAGTACGCCGACACGAACGCCACGGGCTACCAGGACGCACCTTGGAACGAGGGCGCATACGACTGCGCCATCCGCCAGTACTCCTCATGCGGGCGCTTGGACGGCTGGGCGGGCAACCTCGACATCAACAAGTGCTATATCTCCCGCGCGGAGTGGGAGGCTATGGCTGGCGGCTCCAACGGCGATCCCGACTCGCTTATCCACGGCATCGACGAGACGCCAACGGCAGACCTCGCGGCGAAAGTGCTCGCTGGCGAGCTCGGAGACGGCGACGACCGCAAGTACGCGCTGGGCGACCGCTACCAG
>CAUBWQ010000241.1 GCA_958439775.1 uncultured Collinsella sp.
GCCCGTTCACGCTAATTTTATCGTTAATAACGGAACTGCCTCGGCCGATGACGTTGCCGCGGTTATCAGACATGTGCACGGAAAGGTGAGGGAGGCGTATGGCATCGAGCTCAGACCGGAAGTTAAATTCCTCGGCTTCTAGAGCATCGAAACCCACCTTCCGCCGCGCCGGAGGGCGTTCCGGCGCGCCTGCCAAACCTCAACGCAATACCGTTGCGCACTCTAAGTCTGTCGGGCATGCTCGACAGACCAGTCGTCCGGTTGTCGGCTCGCAGCTCGGTAATCGTCCGGCCGCAAAAAAGTCCTCGCGTCCCTCGGTGACGTCAAAGCCTGTTATGGGCGCCAAACCTGCCCGTCCCATGGCAACTCCTAAGCCCTCGACGGGAACTAAGGCGGCGCGTCCGGGTCGCACGCTGGGCGCATCGAAACCGCGCTCGCTGACATCGGTGCCGGCTACCGCCAAGAAGCCTTCGGGTAAAAAAGGCGTCAACCCGTTGTCTTCACTTGGGGCGATGGCAAATAAAACGTCAGACGCCGCTTCTCTCGTTACAGGCAAAGGCAAAATCGTGGGCGGCGTTCTGGCCGTCTTGGCCGTGCTCGTCGTCGTTGCCGTCGTGGTGATCAACTCTGGATTGTTTACCGCCACTGATATTCAGATTCAAGGCAGCGAGCATGTGACGAAGCACGATGCTATCCAGCTGATCGATTTGCCCGAGGGAACGTCGCTTTTTAACGTCGATCCTGACCAGATTACCGAGGACCTCAAGCAGAACCCGTGGGTGTCGGGCGTGGATGTCCAGCGTCAGTTCCCGCATACGCTCATCATTACGCCGATGGAGCGCAAGGTCATCGCAATTGCCTATATCAGCTCCGATGACCTTGCCTGGGCCATCGGGGATGATGACACCTGGATCGCCCCGCTGTCGACGTCGGTCGAAGTGGATGACCAGGGCAACGTCATCACGACGGGGCAGGGCTCAAATACCCTGACCGGCATTGATGCCGCGCTGGCGCTCGCTAAGCACTATGGCGCGGTGTTGTTGACCGATGTCTCGGCGGATGTCGCTCCGGTTTCCGGCCAGGCGGTGAGCTCCAAGGCCGTTAAGGCTGGCTTGGATTATGTGCGTGGTTTTTCGAGCGAGTTCTTGGGACAAGTCAAGGATATTTCCACGCCTTCGGTCGAAGCCATCTCGGCAAACCTCAATAACGGCATTGAGGTGTCGCTGGGTGATTCGAACGATATCGTCAAGAAGGAGCGCGTAGTCACCAAGCTGCTTTCGCAGGTAGAGGGCGTAACGTATATCAATGTGCGCTCTCCGGGTAACTATACATTTAGGAACGCTCCGACCTCGTAGCGCTGGTTGATGCTTTGTTGAGGGGCCATACCACGCCGTTTATCTGGTTTGTTTGGTTTTCACGGTCAATTATTTGACTGATACGTTCATAATGTGCAACCATAATACGGTTTACCTTTGCATTTACTTTCAACCTGAAGGTTAATGTGCGCGGGGTCGACCCATGCTATGGCTATAACCTTTGTTCGGAGGACCGACATGCACGAGACAGAGATCAACAACTACCTTGCCGTCATTAAGGTGGTCGGCGTCGGCGGCGGCGGTACCAACGCGGTCAATCGAATGATCGAAGAGGGCATCCGCGGCGTCGAGTTTGTTGCCATCAACACCGATGCTCAGGCACTCGCGATCTCTGCTGCCGATATCACGGTGCCCATCGGCACCGCCCTTCCCCGCGGCCTGGGCGCCGGCGCCAACCCCGAGGTTGGCCGCAAGGCTGCCGATGAGTCCCGCGACGACATTGCCGAGGCGCTCGCTGGCGCTGACATGGTGTTCATCACCTGCGGCGAGGGCGGTGGCACCGGTACCGGCGCTGCTCCCATCGTTGCCGATATCGCGATGAACGAGGTCGGTGCGCTGACCGTCGCCGTCGTGACCAAGCCCTTCACCTTCGAGGGCCGCAAGCGCAAGAAGAGCGCCGAGGAGGGCATTAAGACCCTCTCCGATTGCGTCGACACCATGATCGTCATCCCTAACGATAAGCTGCTCGACATCGCCGAGAAGAAGACCACCATGCTCGAGGCCTTCGCGATTGCCGATGGCGTCCTTTCCCAGGGCACCCAGGGCATCACCGACCTCATCACCGTCCCCGGTATCATCAACCTGGACTTCGCCGATGTTAAGACCATCATGAAGCAGGCCGGTACCGCCATGATGGGTATCGGTACCTCTTCTGGGGACACCCGTGCCGTCGACGCTGCCCAGCAGGCCATCTCCAGCCCGCTGCTCGAGAGCTCCATCGATGGCGCCACGCGCGTGCTGCTCTCCATCGCCGGTTCCAAGGACCTGGGCATCCAGGAGATCAGCGACGCCGCCGACGTTGTCGCCAACGCCGTCGACCCCGAGGCCAACATCATCTTCGGTACCGTTGTCGACGAGTCCCTGGGCGATCAGGTGCGTATCACCGTCATCGCTACGGGCTTCTCCGACTCCAACGTCAACCGTCAGGACGAGCTCTTTGCTGCTCAGCAGTCTCAGAGCAAGGCCGCTGCCTCCGCTGAGCCGCAGCGCACCGCTCCTGCCACGAGCCCGGCTCAGGCCGCTCCGACCCGCAACGTCGGTGGCACCGAGCTTCCTAACTTCGGCAACGATCAGTTCGAGCTTCCCGACTTCCTGAAGCGCGGTAGCTTCTAAGTCGTTCTTTGCATTGTTGTGCACAGGGGCGTGTCCGTATGGACGCGCCCTTTTTATTTCGACTTTGTAAACTAGAACCTCCAATCTCTTTACGTTCCCTTTACGATTGCCTCCAGCGCAGCAGGTATCCTTTTAGAGAAGTATGACAGCCGTATAAACGCGGGCTGTAGCGGCGACGCCGCGGTACTTGTGTTATTAGGAGGCTTTAGTATGGCAGCACGTGCGGACAACGTTTCGCGTGTCGACCATGATG
>CAUBWQ010000242.1 GCA_958439775.1 uncultured Collinsella sp.
CCTCTACGCCTCGCGCCATCACGGCAATACGAAAAAGCTCGTGGACGCCATCGTTGAGGCACACCCCGAAATCGATACCCTCGACGTGAAGTCACTCGGTAAAAACGAGTACCCCGACCTGCACGAATACCATCTGATCGGCGTCGCCACGGGCATTTATTACTCCGAGATCGACAAGGATATGGCACGCGTGCTCACGAACGTGCTGCAGCCGCAGGACAAGGTGTTTGGCCTTATGACCTACGGTGGCAAAAACAAGTGGTACAGCAAGGATATCGATGGTATCTGCCGCATGAGGCAGGCCATCTTTATGGGCGTCTACGGCTGCCCCGGCTTTGATACGTGGGGACCGTTCAAACTCGCCGGCGGTGTCCAAAAGGGACACCCAACCGCTGAGGAAATTAAGGGCGCCGTCGACTTCTTCGACAAGATCGAAGACGAATATGGCGATATCATCGTCGAAGAGTACGCCAAGCGCGAGAAGCGTCTAGCATACGAGAAGGAGCATCCTGCAGGAGGCCTGGTGGCCGGCGTCAAGCGCACGGCAAAGAAGATCGCTAACAAGCTGTAACTGTGAAGGTGCTTTTGAGCGTTTAACCCATACGGCGGGTCCGAGCAGATTCGGGCCCGCCGTTTTTTCTATCGTTACTCGGTAAAGGCGTTGCCGACGCTCTGGCCGCCAACATACGTCTCGACGAGGGTAAGCTCATGGTCGAACACGACAAAGTCGGCGTCGCGACCCGGCATGATGCTGCCGCACTTATCCTCGATGTGCGCGGAGCGTGCCGGCACCTCGGTTGCCATGCGAATGGCGATATCGGCGCTGGCGATGCCCCAGTCGACGATGTTCTTGACGCCCTGGGCAAGCGTGAGCACCGAGCCAGCAATGCTCTTGCCGTCGGCGAGCCAGCACAGGTTGTCCTTCATGATGACGTCCATGCCACCACTGGTGTAGCTGCCCTCGGGCATGCCGCCGCAACCCAGGCAGTCAGTGATGAGCACCGTGTGTTGCCAGCCCTTTGCCTGCAGCAGCGCCTTGATGGCTGCAGGGTTAACGTGCTTGCCGTCACAGATGATCTCGGCGTAGGTCTCGGGCGTGGACATGGCAGCGCCCACGACACCGGGCTCACGGTGATGCAGCCCGCGCTGACCGTTATAGGTATGCGTAAAGCAGCTGGCACCGGCGTTGATGGCGGCGATGCACTCATCGTAGGTGGCGTCGGAGTGACCGATGCTGGTCACCACACCCTTGGCATTCAGAGCAGCCGCATAAGCAGCGGCACCGTCGCGCTCGGCCGCCATGGCGCTCTTGACGATGCGACCACCCGCAGCCTCCTGCCACTGATCGAAGACCTCCTCGGAGGGATCGATCAGGTAAGCGGGGTTCTGCGCGCCCACGTGCTTCATGGTAAAGAAGGGGCCCTCCAGGTAGATGCCCTGAATGCGAGCACCGCAGAAGTCGGGGCCGCGACCCTCGTCCGCCTGAGCGATGGCGGCGCAGGCGTCCTTGATCTGCTCGACGCCATCGGTGAACGTCGTGGGCAGCCAGCTGGTGGTACCGCGACGGGCGAGCTCGGTCGAGCTGATATCGATGCCCTCGGGATCATTATCGGTAGTTGAGTGGTTGTAGAAGCCATGGATGTGAGTATCGACCATACCCGGTGCGATCCACGATCCCGTGTAGTCCTTAATCTCGCAAGAGGGCTCGTCGGCCTGCCAGGCGCCAAAGACGCCATCCTCGACCATAAGATAGCCGCCCAGTTGCGGGCCTGCCGGCAAGAAGAACTTGTCAGCCTTAATTGCGTACGTGCTCATATGCACTCCTTGCTTCTAAAGCAGTTGACTGTAGTGATGCTTATACCCAGCTCACGTAAAACAAAAAGCGCCCGCCCGCCGTTATGAGCGGACGGGCGCCCTTACAGGGGGACGCGATTAAGCGGTGAAGGGGTGAATCGTCACGCCCTTGACCACGCGGTTGACCGTGCCGGTGGGGCTCGGCGTATCGGGCGTGTTGCCCACGCGCACGGAGTTGAGCAGGCTGATGGCCTGGGCAAACATCACGAACGGCAGAGCGAGGTAGCCCTCGGGAAGCGCTTCGTAGCCCTTAAAGGTGAAGGACTCACCCTCATAGACGGTGGCACCTTCCTGCTGAACGGCGACGGTGTGCTGAGCGATCTTGTCGCCACCGATCTCGTTGAGGATGTCGATGTCGTACTGACGGGTGTAGGCGTCGTTGTTGACGAACACGAAGACGAGCGTCTTATCGTCAACGAAGGACTTGGGTCCGTGACGATAGCCCATGGAAGTGTCGTAAGAAGTGGCAACCAGGCCGTGAGCAAGCTCGAGAATCTTAAGCTGGCTCTCCTGAGCAAGGCCGCCAAAGGAGCCGGAGCCCAGGTAGGTCACGCGGTTGAAGTCGCCAGCGAGGTAATCGGCGACCTCGGACTCGCGAGCGATAACCTCCTCGCCCATCTTGGCGATGGTCTCGACCCACTCGGCCTTCTGCTCGTCAGAGGCAGTGTCGAAAATAAGGGTGGAGAGCAGGGTCATGCAGGAATAAGAACCGGTCATGGCGAAGCCCTTGTCGTTGGCGCGCGGAATGAGCAGCGTCAGCGCATTGGGATCATCGGCAGACTCGACGGCGAGCTTGCCCTCGGGAGCGCAGGTGATGTTGAGGAACTTGACGTTGTGGACGAGCTCCTTGGCAACGGCAACGGCGGCAAGGCTCTCGGGGCTGTTGCCAGAGCGGGCAAAGGAAACCACGAGCGTGGGATCCTCGGCGCGCAGGAAGTCGCGCGGAGCGCTCACGATGTCGGTCGTGGCGATGGGCTTAAAGTCGTAGAGATCAGTGTTGCCAGCGTGACGCAGGTACGGGGCGCAAGTATCGCCAACGTAGTCGGACGTACCGGCACCGGTGAAGACAA
>CAUBWQ010000243.1 GCA_958439775.1 uncultured Collinsella sp.
GGAGTCGACGGCAAGGATGCCGAAAAGATCGACCTTGGCGAATATCGAATCCTTGCCATCGGCACCTCGATTGACGCGCTTGCCGTGGGCATCTCGTTTGCCGCGCTCTCGGTCGATATCGTTCCCGCCGTGTCGCTCATTGGCATCACGACCTTTGTCTTCTCCGTTGCCGGCGTAGCGCTCGGCCACACCTTTGGCGCGCGCTACGAAAAGCCCGCCACCATCGTGGGTGGCGTCGTGCTCGTCCTCATCGGCCTCAAGATTTTGCTGGAGCATCTGGGGATTTTGGCGCTGTAAAACACCCTTCAAAACTAAACGTCCGGATGAGGCCTCATGCAGAGTTTTGCATGAGGCCTTTTCATGCAGACTTTTGCATGTCATACTATGATGCAAAAGTCTGCACGTTAGGAGATCGCCGTGGATACCCTTCCCATCACCACACCGCGCCAAGCTGGCATCTACGTGCGCCAGGCACGCGAGGCTCAGGGTCTCACCCGTGCCGCCCTCGCTAATAAGGCCGGTGTTTCGGAGCGCCTGCTCGCATCGCTCGAGCTGGGAGATGCCACGGGCATTCGGCTCGACAAGCTGCTGGCGATTTTCGACGCTCTTGAACTGGCGCTCGCAGCACAAGGGGATATAAGCGAAACGAAAAATGAGCACCCAGTCGACGCCCCGCATGCTGATCAACCTTGCAGCACCTCCAGACGCCATCACGCTCAACGTCTTCATCATCGCAACCGTCGCAGCACAACCATTCCGGCTCTTGCAGATACCCCCCTTACGTCCGAGCTCTACGACAGGGCCTTCGCCGATTTCGCCATGTCCAATCTCGGAGTCTCGATTGCCGCAAACGCATCTAGCCAAACCATGCCCGAAGGGAAATAGCCAATGGCCAGAACATCACTTCGGACCATTATTTGCGGCGTGCCTGCTGGAACGCTCGCGCAAGATGAGAACGGTCTTATCAGCTTTACCTACGATCATGACTATGACGGGCCAGCCCTATCGACCAACATACCCGTATCGAATCGCACATACGGACAACAGGTCATGAATCCGTACCTGTTTGGCCTTCTACCCGACAGCGAGGACCAACGAAAAGCGATTGCCGCCGAATTCGACGTTAGGCCCAACAATCCCGTTGCGTTGCTCAGCCATATCGGACTCGACTGTCCGGGCGGAGTGCAGTTTTGTGCCGAAGAAGATGCCGACGCCGTCCTGCATCGCGCTGGCGAATACCGCCCTATAGACGACCACGAAATTGCTCTTCGTCTCAAGTCGATCAGAGATGACCGCGATGCATCGTGGATGGGTCTAGATGAAAGTTGGTCACTTGGAGGCAACCAGGGCAAGTTCGCGCTCGCGTTCATAAACGGCCGCTGGTGCGAATGCATGGGCTCCTCGCCCACGACGCATATTTTCAAAAATGGCGTTATCGGATTTAAACTCGAGGCTCTCAATGAGTTTGTCTGCATGAAAAGCGCCCAGCGCGTCGGCATCGCAACGGCAAACGTCGAATATCGTATGTTTGAGAACGAACCTGCCCTCATTGTTGAGCGCTATGACCGCGTGAAAGTCAAAGACGGAACGATCAGGCGCCTACATCAAGAAGACCTCTGTCAGGCACTTGGGGTGATGCCCGCCCAAAAGTACACGGCGGACGGCGGCCCGACCGCACGCGATATTCAGGAGCTCCTCGTCAATACGAGCCATCATCAACTTAACCTGTATCTGTTTACGCAGATACTTTTCTTTAACGCCATCATCGGCGCACCGGACGCGCATGCGAAGAACTATTCCCTGCTTCTTGGAAACGGCGGCACAGCTATGATGGCCCGTATGTATGACGTTGCATCTGGGCTGGCATACGAACGTATGCGGCGAAAAGCGCGCCTCGCCATGAGCGTTGGCGGCGAAAACCGTGTGGGACGCATCGGTCCAGGCGCTATCCGCCGATACCACGGTATGGGCGACCCCGCGCTGGAGGCGGCACTCACCGATGCCGGGCTATCCGAGAAGTTTTGCTTTGCGACCATGATGGACCTCGCCTGCGAGGTACCCATTTGCATGGAAGAGGTCATGGACGAATACGCCGACCTGCCCGGCATGGCGGACCTACGCGAGCATATGCTCGGCCCCGTCCGCGAAAACTGCAAGCGCACCCTCGACCTCATCAAGGCGGATATGGGCTAGACGTTCGCAATTTCCCATTTCTTAAAAGAAAGGAGGGGGCACCCGTCGCAAAAGCTCGGATGTCCCCTCTCGTAATGTCATTTGCAATCCGCTAGCACGTGGCTCGGACTGCTGCTAGCGCAACCTTTACGCAGCGAGGCGCTTGAGGACATCGATGAGCAGCTCGTAGAAGCGCTCGGCAGAAGCGAGCTCCATGCTCTCGTCCGGGGTGTGAACATCGGAGAGCGTCGGACCCACGGCGATGGCGTCCAGGCCGTGCAGGGCCTCGGCAAACAGGCCGCACTCAAGGCCGGCGTGGATGGACTCGATACGCAGCTCGGAGCCAAAGAGCTCGCGATAGCTCTCGACAAAGACGTCGCGGACCGGCGAATGCTCGGCATAGCTCCAGCCGGGATACTCGAACTCAAACTTGGCGTCGAAGCCCAGAACATCGGCCAGCGTCTGCAGGCGGTCCTTGAACTCGTTCTGCAGCGAGGTGATCGAGGAGCGCGGGGACAGCATGATCTTGACTTGGTCGTCAGAGGTGGCAACCACGCCGATGTTGGAGGAAACCTCGACGGAGCCGTCGGTGGCGACGTTGCGGCGGATCACACCATTGGGGGCAAGACGCAGAGCGCGGATGAGGGCAAGCGCGGACTTCTCGTCCATGGCCTCAACCTCAGTGTTGTCGGCAATCTCATCCGTGCAGGTAAAACCGGGGTCAAGGACCT
>CAUBWQ010000244.1 GCA_958439775.1 uncultured Collinsella sp.
CTCGTAATAGTCCGACGAGACCATCTGCATGCCCCACAGCTTGACGGCAAGTGCCGCAAACATCGCGCCCACACCCGTGGTGAGGATGGAAAAGCGGCCCTTAAAGGCGGTCGCCGCGGTATTGCCCTCGCCCTCGGTGGCGCGCGGAGCCGTTCCATGCTGTGTATCGTAGGTAAAACGGGAATCGCCTCGACGCATGATGACCAGCGCGACCACGATGGCCACAACCAGCACGATACCGGCGATAATAACCGTCATCTGGGAAGACATCTACGGGCCTCCCCTATTTGAGCTTGCGGGTCTTGGGCTTAAAGCGCATACCCGTCTGGCGTCCGCCACGTGCGGAGAATCCATAGCCGGACTGCGGCACGACGCCGGACATCAAAAACGGAATGGCAACCAGACCCGTCAGGATCGAGGACGGCAGCGCATGGCCGAAGATCGCCACGACAAAGCTCGTCTCCAAACCCATAAACAGCAAGATGATGCTGTAGATAACATTAATGACGAGCGCGAAGGCGCCCACAGTGACGCCGCGCGCACTCGGGGTACCGCCCGTCTGACCGACGGCGCTGTGCACCAGGGCAAAAGAACCCACGGTCAGCAGGAGCGACATAACGCCCACCGGCACGGCAGCGGACAGGTCATAAAACAAGCCGCTGCAAAAACCGCACACGACGGCACGGGTCGGGTCGCCCGAGAACACGCTTAGGCACACCAGGATAATCATGAAGTTGACGCGACCGCCCGCAATGGAGATCTGCGGTGCCAGGCCTGCCTGCAGCAGCACGCATACGATGGCGGCGATTACAAACGTGCGGGAGCTCATCCCCTGCTCGTGTAGATCCATGGACATGCCCCCTATTCGTTCGAGCCGGAATCGGTCGTCTCGGACGTGTCGGAACTGTCATCCGAGCTCTCGTCCTTCGTCTTGGTTGCAGCATCGCGCGACGTTCCCTGCGGCGTGCTGTTGGCCGTGCTCACGTCCTCATCCGAGGCCGACTGTTCGTCGGTCAGCGAGGTAATGACCAGCACTTCCTCGTTGTTCTCGGCCGTGGTCTGAGCGCGCACCACAATGGTGTAGTACACGTCGTTTGCCGATTTCTCAACCGACGAGACGGTGCCGAGCGGTAGACCCTTGGGGAACACACCGCCGATGCCCGAGGTCACGATGATGTCGCCGACTTTAACGTCGGAGTCGACGCTCACATACTCAAGACGCAGCGTGCCGTCAGCCTGACCCTGCAGCATGCCCTGGGCGCGCGTGTCCTGTACCATGGCGGACACACCCGAGTTCTCGTCGCCAATCAGGCGCACGGTGGACGTCTTGGCCGAGACTTCGATGATCTGGCCGATAACACCGGCCGAACTCGTCACAGGCATGTTGATGGTAAGGCCGTCGGCAGAGCCTTTGTCGATGGTTACGGTCGAGGTCCAGGCATCGCCCGAGGCACCAACGATACGAGCAGCGGTCGATTTGAGGTTGTAGGTCGACTGCAGCCCGACCAGCCCCTCCAGACGCTCGGCGGTCTTTTGAGCCTCGGAGAGCTCAGCAACCTTAGAGGTCAGCTCCTCGTTTTGCTTCTTAAGCTCGTCAAGCGTGTCCTGCGACGCCGTAAGGTTAGAGAACACGTTGCCGATCGCATTGAAGGGAGCCGCCACGGCCGAGCCCACAAAACGCACCGGCGAGGTAATCGTCGTTACGCCCGAACGCACGGCATGAATCGGCCCTGCCTCGCCCTCGCGGATGTAAAACGTGAGCAGCAACACCGAAATCAGGCTGAAAACAATCAACGGGCGCATACCCGTTGATTGTCGCTTGGTATTCAGATTTGTGGAGAAACCCGAAGATCGTGCCAAATGGAATCCACCTTTTGGAAATTAAGCATTGGTCTGGACGAAGCCGCCATCAAACGCATTGGCCTCGAGCACGCGGGCACAGCCGTTAACGACGTTATCGAGCGCCGTGGGGCTGACGTTGACCGAAACGCCGGTCTCATCGCGCAGACGCACGTCGAGTCCGCGTAGCAGAGCGCCACCACCGGTCAGCAAAATGCCGTAGTACATAAGGTCAGAGGCAAGATCGGGCGGCGTGGCATCGAGGGCGTCCTTGACGGCCTTGGCCATCTCGTCGAGCGGCTTGTTGAGCGCGCGACGAATCTCCTCGCTCTCGATGCGCACGGTCTTGGGCAGACCGGTGATCACGTCGCGACCGTTGACCTCGACGTCGAGCTCGTCCTTGAGCGGCACAGCGGAGCCGACCTTGATCTTGATGTCCTCTGCCGTACGCTCGCCGATGGCAAGGTTGTAGGCATCACGAACGTGCGTGAGGATGGCCTGATCGAACTCGTCGCCTGCAATACGGATGGACTGCGAGACGACGATGCCGCCCATAGCGATAACGGCAACCTCGGTGGTACCGCCACCGATGTCGATGACCATGGAGCCGGTGGGCTCCTCGACGGGCAGGTCGGCGCCGATAGCGGCAGCCATGGGCTCCTCGATCAGATAGGCCTGGCGAGCGCCAGCCTGGATCGTGGCCTCAAAGACAGCACGCTTCTCGACCGACGTGACGCCGGAGGGAACGCAGACGACAACGCGCGGACGCGGGGTCCACGGATAGCGCTTCTCGGACGCCTTATCGATAAAGTAGCGAAGCATGGCCTCGGTAACATCGAAGTCGGCGATGACGCCGTCCTTCAGGGGACGAACGGCCACGATGTTGCCGGGCGTACGGCCGAGCATGCGCTTTGCCTCGATACCGACCGCCAGGATGCGCTCGTCGTTCTTGTCGATGGCGACAACAGAGGGCTCGCGAATGACGATGCGCTTGCCGCGCACGGAGACAAGCGTATTTGCGGTGCCGAGGTCGATGGCAAGATCGCCC
>CAUBWQ010000245.1 GCA_958439775.1 uncultured Collinsella sp.
GGCGCATTGACGTCCTGAGTGGTCGCCACAAGCCTGCCCGCCGCCTGCGTGACAAGCCAAGCGACCTCGCGCTGGCAACGCACGGCCTTGCGCGTAACCGGCTTGATGGACGAAGAAGAAACGCTTCCCTTAGGCGGATTCGAAACAGCCACAAGAACCTCCCATGAACGACCCGGCCCAACAAGCCCGGATGAAACACGTGCTACATCAGTATACAGGGAAGTGGGGTAGCGGGGTACAAGCGCGCCAGCGGCAAACCGAGAGCATCAACGATGTGCCGATCGCGGAATGAGATCTCGTAATAATTGACTCTCGGCCATATTATTGAGGGGCATGACTCGCGTTCGTATGGTTGTAGGTGCTGGCGATGAACGACATTGACCTTGCTGTTCCGTTGATGGATGGACCAAGCTATGACCGCGCCTGCAGTCTCGTGCCTTCCGAATACGTTGAGGCATGGGAGTGGTTTCTGGGTGAGGAACAGCGCGGCGGCGTTTGGACCAGCCTTCCGCACCACACCAAGGAAGATAGTCCTCAGTATCAGTACCGTTTGAGAATTGGCTCGGACTTCTTTCCCGTAACGCGGGATTCAGGGATCTTCTGGCCGGGCCAGGATCGGGTGAAGCAAGATCCCAATAAGATCTTTGCGCTTTCGGTCCATAACTCTAAAAAGAGCTTCTACACCGATGTGCCTCCGCTCTATTTGGATGACGGTACGTGGGTCATTAAGTATTCGGTCCAAGCGCCAGGAGCCGTTGGTTCTCGAGACCAGAATTACAACCGTAAAATGCTCAACTGCATGGAATGTGGCGTCCCAGTCGGAGTCATATTTGCAACCGAGGTGGGCTATAAGGTGCTCGGCCTTGCGTTTGTTGAGCGGTTCGAGCCCGAAAATGGATGGTTTGTTCTGCACGGTCCTGTTCATAAAGGCGGACCGGACCCTCGTTTTGCGCCCGACATGAGTTATCTGAAGCACATACCCGTCGATATTGAGTTTGCCGGACAGGGTGCGACCGACGACGAAAAGGTCCGCTATGCGTTAAGGCGCGAGCGATTGGGGCAGCAATGGTTCCGCAAGCAGCTCGTTGCCGCCTATGATGGCCGTTGCGCGGTGTCGGACTGCGGCGTCAGTGAAGCTCTGGAGGCTGCACATATCGAGAATTACTCGGGACCCAAATCGCAGGTTGCCAGCAACGGTATTCTGCTTCGGCGCGATCTTCATTCCCTATTTGATGCTCACCTGATTTCGTTTGAGCCTGTTTGCGGCGAATATCGGCTGTGCGGATCGTACCTGCTGGATAAGACCGACTACGCTTCCTTTGCGGGTGCGACGCTAAGGCAGCCGGATGAGCGTCAGTGGCGACCCGATACGGTGTTTCTTGAGGCCCATCGCATTGAGTTCGATCGCTCGGAAAAGAAGCGTGAAAAGGCGGGGCTTCTGCCGTATTAGCGTATTTGGCTTTGGCATTCTTTGACGATCGTGTTGTTTGATCGGATCGCGTGGCGATGCAATCTCGCGCACGCCCGCCGGTGCATGCTCTTCCTGATTTGTATAGCGAGAGGGGAGCGTATATGAGCTGGCGAGGCGATATTGCGATGGGGAAGTACGGAAAACTGCCGTGTGCCCTTATAGACAACAATATGTTTCCGAGCGTAGAGGTTGATTGCGCGTCGTTTGTCGTCACCTGCCCTTGCTGCGGCTCGCAAATACCGTGTCTCGACATTCGGTTTATCGATGCGCGCGACAGACTCAGCGACGAAGTGAGAAAACGGACAGGCGTTCATATGCCGGTGTATCCGGAGAAATGCCCTGTTTGTGGCCTCGATATCGTGTACGACGCCGGCGACGAGGGATAGGTGATGCGGAGGAGTTGGCTGTGAGTGTCTTTTGCCTCTACAAATAAATCCCCTCACCGAGTTGCTTGTGGAACTCGGCGTGATGGTCGCGTGCCCAGGTAAAGGGCGCCTGGTCAAAGTCGGTACGCGTGACCGGGACGCCAAAGACGCCGGCAACTTCGACGCGTATAAACTCCAGTGCCGGCAGCTTGTTGATGGCAGTGAGGGCAAACGGGGACGAGGGCTCCTCGAACAGATAGCGGCTGCCTTGCAGCGCGTCGCAACTGGTGCACGTGTTGCCGAGCGACGGGGCTTTGGAGGCTCGCGCGCCTACGGGCTTGTAGCCGCAGCGCTTATGAAGGTAGTCGCGGATCTCGCCCGGTACGCAGCCAAGAGCGGGCACGATGGCGAGTGCGTTGGCGTTGGCCGTGTCGATGGCAATGTACCCGGCTTCGTTGGGCGCGTGCGCGATGGCGATGCTCTCGTCGTTATCGGTTCGATAGGGAATGCCGAAGGCTGCGACCGAGGTCTCTTTGTGACACTTCCAGCACTCGCGCTTGCCCAGTACTAGATATATATACGGCGCTGAGGGGTCGGATCGGTCAACACCGGGCAGCCACTCGGCAAAGGGCTCGGGGTTGACGCCGCTGGGTACATACCAGATCTTCTTGGTCCGGTCCCATTTGGCGCCCAGCGCCTTGGCTTCTTCTTTGTGCGAAAAGGGGACATCGAGCTCGGTGCGCATGGCGGCTCCTTGGTGCTGCAGGTGCAAGTGGCTCAAGGATACCGCAGGGCGCAGACATCGCGGCGTTTTGCTGAGAAGTTGCGGTGCGGACTGATTGGTTATGCCGATGAATAGATCGGCAAGTAGATGGTCGGCTTTTGGCTAGTTGGGCGGTTGGAGCTGCCAGCTGATTTGGCGACATAAAACAAAACAGCCCAGAGGACATAGCCTCTGAGCTGCGAACATTTGGTGGGCGTTAGAAGATTTGAACTTCTGACCTCTTCCGTGTCAGGGAAGCGCTCTCCCCCTGAGCTAAACGCCC
>CAUBWQ010000246.1 GCA_958439775.1 uncultured Collinsella sp.
CGCGAGCCGTTCTTAGACATCCGGCAATTTCTTCTTCACGGATTTCCCAGCGCACAACGCCCGATCGCGTGCGACGGTAAGCAGTGCGAACAATTTTTTCTTTGGCATTTAAGAAGCGCTGAAGGCGCTCTGCTTGATGCGGTGCAAGTGAGTCGATAAATGCTTGTATTTGGTTTTTGTTCCACCAACGCTTGTCGTCCTCGGGAATATTTTCAACAACCATTGCAAGGCCCGTCATACGAAGTGGGCTCGGCTCGTTTAGGTGAGAGACGTGCGTAATGAGTGAAGGGTCGGAGTGAATCCAGGAGACCTTTTCAGGTCGAAGCGAGGAATCGAGTCGGCTGTTGGGAAGAGGGTTTTTTAATCCGACGACAAACATGCGGGGGCGTGACTGGGGAAGCCAGTGCCGCGCATCGATAAAATAAGCGTCGCATGAATAGCCTAAACGATTAAATTCCTGGCAAACGAGTCTAAAGTCATCACTGTTATTAGACGTGGCAAGGCCGATGACATTTTCGAGAACAAGTGCCCGCGGGGCACGATCGCTCATTCCTTCGATGGCCTTAATAAAGCCAAAGAACGCACTGGACTCTTTGCCAGAGATAAGTCCCTCCCTGTTTCCCGCGAGAGATAAGTTTGTGCAAGGGCTTGACGCCCATGCGATGTCGGCTTGGGGTATTAGGTCGGGGTCGAGTGTGTGGACATCCTGCTCGACTAGATGCTCATTGCCCCAACACTGGCTGTACATGGCGCATTTAGTATGGTCTATGTCATTTGCCCAGATTGTTTTGATTCCGGCTTTTGCCATGCCGGCACGAGCCAAGCCAATGCCTGAAAAAAACTCAAGCGCGGTTAGTTGTGGCGAGAACTGCAGAATGTTGTGCATGTACTGGCTTTCAGATAGTTGTTATTTGGCATCTTATGGTACTTGTTTGTGAGGACATCCGCTTACATACGGATGAGATTCCCTCGATACCGTGCCATCAATTGACATTTTATTCAGAATGCGAATAGCAGGTGGTGTGGGCGGCGCGGAAGCGGCAGTGCTCACGCATGCGGCAGATATTGCAGGTGGGGCGACTCTGGGCGTCGTGGACTTCGCCGTCAAACAGGCCGATCACCGCGGTCACGCTCTTGGTGGGCATGAGCAGGCTGGTGGGGGTGACGGTAAGCCCGATGAGCCGTGTGGCGTTGAGTGCAGCCACGATCGAGCGCTGGGCCGTAAGCGGGCAGTCGCCATAACCGGGACTGAAGCGCCAGTTACCGGCGAGTCCGTGTGCAGCGGCCGCAGCCTTGACCTGCTGGTCCATCTGCTCGACGGCGGCTTCTACATAGGCAGAGCATGCGGCGTCGAGCACGGCGCCTTCCAGGGGTTGCTGGGTTCCGGTGGTTCGCAGACGGCGTTCGGCAGACATCCCGAGGGTACATGCCATGAGCGCCGCCAGGCGGGCGTCCTTAAGGTGGCGATAGATATCACGACCCCGCAGCTCAACATTGGTGCCAACCAAGCGGATGCAGGGCTCGCCCTGCTCGCCAACGCCCGTGGCATCGACGGCAAACACGCGTCGCACGCCGGGGTCGATATCCAGCGCTAGGCGCGGGACCACAAGCTCAATACGTCGTGACAGTTCGGGCTCAATCTGCTGGCCGCCGTAGCCCAGATACCGCAGCATCTCGGCACGGTCGACACGAGGGTGGTGGGCAGCGTCGATACGGTAAAGCGCCGGCGACGCAAGGTCGGCCGGCACTTCGACAGCGGTTGTATCGATGTGCGGTTTTTCCATTACCCCAGGCGCTCCATAATGGTCGCGGCGATCGCAGGACGGTTCATAGTGTACAGGTGCAGGCCGTCGGCACCGTGCTCCTTAAGGTCGCAAAGCTGACGAGCAGCATAATCTACACCGGCTGCCTGCAGGCTCTCGGGGTCGTTCTCGTACTTGGCAAGGATCTTGATGACGGGGGAGGGCAGCGACGCGCCGCACATAAAGACCATGCGGCTGATCTGCGACTTGCCCATAAACGGCATGATGCCCGCGGTAATGGGCACGGTGATGCCGGCCTTGTCGGCAAGCTCGCGGAAGCGATAGAAGCACTCGTTATCAAAGAAGAGCTGTGTCACAAAGAAGCTTGCGCCGGCGTCCTGTTTTTGCTTGAGGTGTTCGACCGAGACGTTGAGATCCTCGCAGGCAATGTGGCCCTCGGGGTAGGCTGCGGCGCCCACACAAAAGCCGGCGTCGACGAGCTCGGGGATGAGGTCGCGGGCGTAGGCGTAGTCCGAGGCGGGCTTGTCGTCCTCGGTCGCGCCAGCGGGAAGATCACCACGCAGGGCCAGGATGTTTTCAACGCCGGCGGTGCGATACTCGTCAATCTTGGCGGCGATGTCGGCGTGGGTGCGGCCTACGCAGGTGAGATGCGCTACCGAGGGCGTATCGAATTCGCTCGAAATCATATGCGCGATGGGGGCGGTGGTGGCACCGTTACCCGAGCCGCCGGCCGAGCAGGTGACCGAGACAAAGCTCGGCGAAAGCTTGCACAGATTGCCTGCCACTTCGCGAGCCGTGTCGAGGGTTAGCTCGCCCTTGGGCGGGAACATCTCAAACGAAACGGGTGCGGTGCCCTGGGATGCTGCCTGCTTAAAAACCTCGTCGACGCGCATATCGTGCTCCTTTAGATGCCTGGGTGCGATGTTTTGTTGCAAGGATTCTACAGCACCACTGCGCTAAGGCGGAGTTTCTCTCGCTATTTGGGGATACCAATCGAAAATGCTTCGCTATCGGCATTTCCTATAACAGGGTAGTCAATCTAAGATGGGGCTATATTGAATGGTATTTGATGCGAAATACCAGTCAAAACAGCCCCATTACAGTTTGAGTCGTC
>CAUBWQ010000247.1 GCA_958439775.1 uncultured Collinsella sp.
GAAGGCCGCCATGCGGATGGCAAAGCCCTCGGGAGCTGCCCTCTCCATTATCAACAAGGAGACGGCTCTCACGAACTATCGGGCGGGCAAGTACGACGACCACACGGTCTTCATCGTGGCGCGAGACCCCCAGACCATCCTCGACGTCATACAGACGGGCCAGGTTGTTCCCACACTCGTGGCCGGAGGCACAGTCTTTCCCGAAGAGGGGTCAGACGCCGTCCAGGTGAGCAGTCGCGCCTACGTCACCAAAGACGAGCTGCCCGCATATCGAGCGATTGCTGGCACCGGCTGCGACATCACCGTTCGCTATGTGCCGGCCGACAAGCCCGTAGAGCTCTCCAGCATCATCACGCTTTAGCAAGGGAGTGAACTTATGACACCATCCATCATCCAGATAGCCGTCGTTACACTCATCGCCTTCATCTACGGAGCCGAGAAGAACGCGGGACAAATTCTCACGAACATGTCCGTCACGCCAGCATGGTTCGTCGGACTTGCGCTCGGCGACCCCGTAACCGGCCTCGCCGTCGGCGCCATCGTCCAACTCATGAGCCTGGGTGTGGCGGCCTTGGGAGGAGCCTCCGTCCCCGACTATCCCACTGCCGCCATCATTGGCGCCGTCGTTGCCATCACCTCGGGTCAGGAGGCGAGCGTCGGCGTTGCCGCCGGAATCGCAGTCGGCATGCTCGGCCTTCAGCTCGACGTCATCGCCAAGACGGCAAACGGCTTCCTCGGGCGTACCTCGCAGCGCTTTGCCGAAGAGGGCAAGTACTCGCAGATGAAGAGCGTACTTTTCCTCGGTCCGGTCTTCTATGGCCTTACGGCGGCCATCCCCACGTTTGCCGTACTGCTCTTTGGCGCCGATGCCGTCAACGCTTTCCTCTCCGTCATGCCCTCCTGGTTCACGACCGGCCTCTCCATCGCCGCCGGTATCCTCCCCGTCGTCGGCCTTGCGATGCTTCTGTCCTTCATGCCAATGAAGAAATTCATCGCCTACGCCATCGTTGGCTTCGTTCTGGCCGCCTACCTGCAGATAAGCATTCTCCCCATTGCCCTGCTCGGTGCCGCCGCGGCCATCGAGTACTACAAGTCGCACAGCAATCCGTCCGTAAACGCCCTCGACGCTGGAGGTCTGGAAGATGAGTAACGAAGTTAACGCCACCAAGGCAAACGAAGCGCCAACCCGCCTGGCAGACGGAACGTACCAGCCAGTCCTCACCGTTTCCGATCTCGACCGTTGCGGCCGCCGCTGGATGCTCGGCGCGTCCATCTATAACTATGAGTCCCAGTGTGCCCCGGCGGTCATGTTCGCAACCGAACCCGCCCTGCGCAAGATCTATGCAGGAGACGAGGAGGGCTACCGCAGGTCACTTCTGAGCACCTATCGCTATTACAATGCGACTCCCCAGGTAAGCGGCCTGCTCCTCGGCGCCGGCCTAGCCTTGGAGGACAAGGGGCACAATGACGCCATCGACGCGGTCCAAGACCTTAAGATTGGCCTCATGGGCTCCCTCTCAGGAGTCGGCGATACGATCTTCGCCATCCTCATTCCCACCATCTTCGGCTCCATCGCCGCCTACATGGGACAGGCGGGAAACCCCGTCGGCGTGCTTCTCTGGCTCGCCGTCGCCATCGCCATCTTCGTATGGAAGCTCTTTGACTGGCGCATAGGCTATAAGTTCGGCGACAAGCTCTTCACGACCCTTGCCGAGAAGATGTCCGTTTTCACCGAGTCGACGTCGGCACTTGGCATGATGGTCGTCGGTGCGCTCATCCCCACCGTCATCAAGGTCTCGTGTGGTCTCACGTTCACCATGGGTGACGTCACGCTCGACGTCCAGACGGGCATCCTCGACCAAATCATGGTCGGCATGCTGCCCGTAATAGCCACAGCCATCGTCTACGCCCTCGTCAAGCGCAAGGTCAGCATCAACAAGATTGTCCTCGGCATCCTCATCATCTCGTGGGTGTGCGCGGCTTTCGGCATTCTTGCTGCCTAGCCTAGGGCTAGACCAACCCACAAAGGACGCATTATGAGGCACATCATCATTGCATCGCACTACGGCCTGGCAGCCGGACTCGGAGACACGCTCAAGGCCATCATAGGACCGGGGCACGACATCAGGGTTGTCTGCGCGTTTACAGACGAAACCCCGCTCGAGGAGAAGCTCGCCAGCGCATTCGAGGGCATCGCCGAAGATGACGAGACCCTCGTTCTCACCGACATCCTTCAGGGCAGCGTAAACCAGCTCGTAGCCTGCTCGGCTCCGCGAGGCGCGTTCATAGTGACCGGCGTAAACCTTCCCGTGGCCCTCGAGCTCTCGCTCCACGCCGGACAGCTTACTCCCGATGTGGTGAGGCATGTCGTCACCCAAGCCAAAGAGCAGCTCGTCTACCTCGGAGATCTTACTCCGGACGTTGACGAAGAAGACGAATAGGAAAGACGCGACAGTAAGGAGGACGAGACATGCGCAAAGTCCCGACCAATAACCAGCACCTGTTCTACCAACCGAAGGACGTGTGGGTGGGAGACGTCATGCCCTTCGGCAAGGACGGCACGTTCTATCTATACCACCAGCGTGACACGCGCGACCCCGCTCCGCTTGCCGAAGGACAGCCCTTTGGGTGGTCGCTCGCGACCACCCAGGACTTCGTGACGTACCAGGAACACGGAACGGCGATCCCCCACGGCGGAGAAGACGACCAAGACCAGTTCATCTACGCCGGAACCGTTTACGAGGCAAAAGGGGAGGTACGCGCTTTCTATACCGGGTTCAACCGCAACTACCTGCGAGAAGGCAAAACGTCCCAGGTGCTCATGCAGGCGAAGGCCTGCTCGGAT
>CAUBWQ010000248.1 GCA_958439775.1 uncultured Collinsella sp.
ATCTTGATGGGCCACTCGGGACGCATGGTCTCGGCGATCTTAAAGGCGTCGCCGTCGGAGTGCTCGGGGTCGAAGGTGAGCTGCGTGATGCCCTCGCGGTCGCGAAGATCGCAGAAAATAAGGCCGCCGTGGTCACGGCGACGGCTCACCCAACCGGTGAGGGTGACCTCTTCGCCCACGTTCTCGCGGCGAAGCTCGCCGCAGGTACGGGTGTGCATGGAATGCTCGTCGATGGGACGGGTCTGGCTCATACCAGTGATCCTCCTTTATGGATCTGTGCCGCCCCGTGTCGTTCCGGGCGGCGTCGTACAGATTTGCCCAGCCTGCGTAAACCGCGCAGCCAGACATGGCGTTCTATCTTATCGCACCCGCGTCGATGTGCCGCGAAAAAGTGGCTCCTGCCCAAAGACTTGACGGAGACGAAACAATTGACGCACCGCGGCCGTCGCTCAGGCTTGCGGCGTGCGACAATATCCCCCAATATAACTGCACTCGGAAAGGCCCGCCATGACTGCACGCCTCATCGTTATGGATATCGACTCCACGCTCATTAACCAGGAGGTCATCGACCTGTTGGGCGAGGAGGCCGGCGTGGGCGAGCAGGTAGCGCAGATCACCGAGCGCGCCATGCGCGGCGAACTCGACTTTAAGCAGGCGCTCGAGGAGCGCGTGGGGCTGCTTGCCGGCCTGGACGAGAGTGTGTTCGAGCGCACCTTTGAGCACGTGACGTTTACCCCCGGCGCGCTGGAGCTTGTGCGCTCGGCGCACAGCAAGGGCTGGAAGGTCGGCGTGGTAAGCGGCGGCTTTCACGAGGTCGCCGATAAGATCGTGGCCGCCGCGGGCATCGACTTTTGCCTCGCTAACCGCCTGGAGGTCGTGGACGGCAAGCTCACCGGTAAGCTGGCGGCAGACATCGTGACCAAGGAATCCAAGCTCATCCAGCTGCTGGATTGGGCGGTTGAGTGCGGTGTCGACATGGCCCACACCGTCGCGATCGGTGACGGCGCCAACGACATCCCCATGATTCAGGCCGCGGGCACGGGCATCGCCTTTTGCGCCAAGCCCAAGACGCGCGAAGCCGCCCCGTTTGCCATCGATGAGCGCAACCTGATGCTCGCCATGGACATCATCCTGCGCGACTAGTCGATCCTTCTAACAAGAGAATCAGTCTGTCCTATAGTTTCCGAACAATTTTGTCTTAGTGTTCGGAAACATACCCTTTGAGTGCTAGACTTTGCGCCGTCGAAGGGAACATATATGGATAAGCGAGATCTTGAGCAATTGCTGAGCGATGTTGCCGGCGGAGTAGTCACCCCGGCAGTCGCCCTCACGCGCCTCCAGACGGCGCCAACCGCCGATCTGGGTTTTGCGCAGCTCGATCTTTCGCGCGGGGTGCGCCAGGGAGCCGGCGAGGTTGTCTACGGCGCCGGTAAAACCGCCGAGCAAATTGCCGCCATTATCGAAGCGCTGCGCGATGCCGGTCAGGAGCGCATCCTGGTCACGCGCCTGGACAGCGAAAAAGCAGCCCGTACCTCGGAGCTTCTCGGCAACGACATCGACCTGGGATATGCCCCGAACGCCCAGCTCGCCCTGGTGGGTGGCAAGCCCTCCCCCACCGGTAACGGACGCGTTGTCGTCGCCTGCGCCGGCACGAGCGACCTGCCCGTCGCCGAAGAGGCGGCACTGACGGCCGAGTTCTACGGCAACGAGGTCGACCGCCTCTACGACGTGGGTGTCGCCGGCCTGCACCGCCTGCTCGCTCATGCCGAGGAACTTGCCCAGGCGCAGGTGGTCATCGCCATCGCCGGCATGGAAGGCGCCCTGGCGAGCGTTATCGGCGGTCTGGTGAGCTGTCCGGTCATTGCCGTTCCCACCAGCGTGGGCTACGGCGCGAGCTTTGGTGGCGTAGCCGCGCTGCTCGCCATGCTCAACTCCTGTGCCAGTGGCGTTTCGGTCGTCAATATCGACAACGGCTTTGGTGCCGCCTACCAGGCAAGTCTTATCAATCATCTGAGCGCCGGTACATCCCGCGCCCGTTAAGGAGCATTCCATGTCCAACCATCAGCATACGCTTATCATCGACGGCACCTCGGGCATCAGCGGCGATATGACCGTCGCGGCCCTGCTCGACCTGGGCGCCAGCGAGGAGCACCTGCGCGAACAGCTCGCCACGCTGCCGGTCGACGGCTTTTCGATCTCCGTGACGCGCGTAAACAAGCATGGCATCGACGCCTGCGATTTCGACGTTCAGCTGGCAGAAGAGCTCGAGAACCACGACCACGACATGGCATGGCTCTACGGCAACGAAACAGCTGCCGAGCACACGCACGAGCACGAGCACGAGCACCACCATCATGACCATGACGAGCATGAACACGAGCACACACACGACCATGACCATGAGGCCCACGGCCATGGTCACGAGGGTCACCATCATGCCCACCACCATCACCACCGTTCTTTGGCGGACGTCACCGCTATCATCGACGGCTCGCAGCTAAGCGATGGCACCAAGCGTCGTGCGCTCGCCATCTTTACCGCGCTCGCCGCCGACGAGGCAAAGGCCCACGGCAAAACGCCCGAGACCGTCATGTTCCACGAGGTAGGCGCCGTCGATTCCATCGTCGACGTCTGCTCTGTCGCCATCTGCCTCGATGACCTAGGTATTGAGGACATCGTGGTCGAGTCGCTCTCCGAAGGCCACGGAACCATTCGCTGCGCCCACGGCCTTATGCCCATTCCCGTCCCCGCTGTCGTCAACCTGTGCCAGGCGGGCAATATCGCCCTCACGCCCGCACCGGTCGCTGGCGAGCTCGTGACGCCCACGGGCGCCGCCA
>CAUBWQ010000249.1 GCA_958439775.1 uncultured Collinsella sp.
CAGACTCCTCTATGTTCTTCTGCAAATTAAAATAGTAGTCGTAAGCCTCCCGGTGTACGCATACGAAACATATGCGGCCGCCTCGTTGCCGTCCATAGACTTAAACTTACGCGCCATATACCCCTCTCCTCTCATATAGGTATACAGGCCCCGGCGATCGCCGGGATGTTGGCGTGATGGGATTTACGCTGTTGCTTCCAATCATCTGGCAGGCAGGCTCAGCAGCAGGTAAGTGGCGTGGAGAGAAGACATGCCGAGGCGAGGGCCAGCTGATGCGCCCCACAAACCCGACCGCCCGTCTTGCACATGACCGAGCGCCGCAAAGGCCGCATGCCGGATGCTCCCGGGCACGCCCCGGCGATGGGAAGCGCCCGCAACGGAAATCCGCATGCGGGTTTATTGTACCCCGCCGTCAAGTGTAATTTCGACAAATATAGGCGGGCGGTAAAGGTTTACCTCGAGTGACCATCAAGGGCAAAATTGATCCTTCCGTCACCGAGGGACCAAATGGCAGCTGCGGTGAAATAGGAACTGTTTTTGCCGGCCGTAGCCTTAAACAGCCCCTATTTCACCGCAACTTATTTAGGAGATGAGTCAGAGGGCGCCGAGGAGGATGGCGTAGGTTGTGGATTCTCCGAGCTTGAGCTCGTCACCGGGGTTGAGCTGGACGGAGCGGCCGGGCTCAACCTGGGTGCAGACGTTCGTCGCGCCGTTTACCACCACGGTTCCGTTGGTGGACGACAGGTCCTCAACGTACCAGACATTTTGGTCATCGCACCACACGTGGGCATGGCGAGCCGAAACGTCATCGCCCACATCGGTGATGCCGCCCTCCCCCGTTGCCAGCGCGCCGATCTCGACGCCTTCCTCACTCGGCTGAATCCAGCGCGGGGCGCTCACGACAAAACTGTTTTGCACGCGCAACAAGCCCAAGGGGTGCGCCGGGGCGGGTTCGCGTTCGCCCGCAGTCAGCGACATGCCAAGCGAACGCGGCGTGGATGTGCCTCCGCCACAGGTCGCGTGCGCGTAGTCGATGGAATAGTTCACCGAGGACCGCACATCCGCCGAACAACCGACGGCGACAAACAGCACCAGCACGGCCTCGGCGCGCTCGGCGGGCATGAGTTCCGCCGCCTGGGACAGGCGATCGAGCGCGTTGCGATAGAGATTCGTGTCCTGGTGGCACTCTTCGAGCGCGCGTACCATCGGTTCACCTGCAGGACCGCACACCATATTGATCACAGCCGTGGAGTCCATGGGATTGCGCTGGCGCAGGGCCAGTTGCGACATAATACGCGCAGCCGAGGTACCGTATTCGGCAAAGTAGCGCTGCTGAAGCGTGCCGACCGGCGCGCGAACGATAAAGCGGGAAACCCAAGAGCGATCGGCGGCTCGGCTCTGCGGGCTGCGGCCGTCGGCGAGCGGACGGGACGAAAGCACCAAGCCGCACAGCTCGATATGGCTCAGATGCGCTGCGCGCTTAAAGATGTCAAACATGGCCCCGCATGGGGTGAGCTCAACTTGAGATACCATGACCTAGGCCTCCTTGGTCGTAGAAATAGAATCGGACGATACTTCGACAGGTCCGCCAAAAGTACGGGCAGCTGCGGCTCCACCGGCAAGCGGAGTCGCCATCTGGGCTTTTGTGCGTCGCGGTGCCGAAACGGGAAGTTCAAAGGCAAAGCCCATCGCAAGCAAAAACCACGTAAGCGTATAGGTTGCAACCAGAGCGGCAACAAGGCCGCCCATCACGGCGCGTTGGGAAAAAACGCTACATGCAGCCACAACCAGCACCGGAACCTCGCAGGCAGAAAGCGCAAGCACACCCTGCAGGAACCCCGAGCGCCGATCACGCGCAAGTGCCCCCGCGGCAACGCCGGCTATGCCGGGCAGCGCCAACGCCAGTGCGGCAATAATACCCGGTAGCGACCCAGACCACACGAGCGATCCCAAAGTCGCCGTCACGCGAGCGCCCGACGCCAGCAGCGCGGCCGAAACCACGACCACAGCCCAAACCACGCCACAGGCGACCGTCGCGCCGACCATCAGCGCGCGACGAACCGCGCGGCCGGACGCATCCATGGGGCACGGCGTGAGCGGCTCGCCGCGGAGCGAACGACCGACATTTTGCGCATAGTGGTCACAAAACGCCGAGAGCGCCGCCTCGACCGCCGCCGGCTCGGGACGATCTTTTTGATGGCTGGACAGACAGGCCGTCACCACGTCGAACAGCTGGGCACCGACAAACGCCAGCGCATCGCGTAGCTCCTCGGAATCCGGCTCAAGCCCCAGTTGCTGGGCCTGCTCGGCCGCGGCGAGCGCCACATCGGGCTCACGACGAAGCAGCTGAGTCAAATCGCAACCGGGCGCATGGGCACCAATGGGATAGTCGGGCCGCGTGTCCATCTTGAGACGGTAGGGGCTGGCGATGTCACGCGTCTTTTTGCGCGAACCCGAGGTGCCCGAAGTGCTCGGCGCGGCTTCGTATGGCGCGACGCCGGCAATGAGCTCGTAAACCGTGCTTGCCGCGGCATAGACGTCAATCGCCGGCGACATACGCAAAGCGCGCAGGTCGGGAATATCGTCGGTGAGCATCTCGGGCGGAGCGTAGGCCACCGTCGCGCGACGCAGCGTCGCATAACGCTCCGTAAACGACGCCTTGCCGCCGGTACCGGCCACGGCCGACGCAGGCTCAAGCGCCAGCGACGAGCCAAAGTCGATCAGGCACAGGTCAAAGGTGCCCTCGGCAAGCTGCCGGTCAAGCGGTAGACGCGCCGTTGTTAGCGCCGGAATAATTTAGCCAAATATAGTCGGCCGAGATTGACCAATCCCG
>CAUBWQ010000250.1 GCA_958439775.1 uncultured Collinsella sp.
ATTGACCTTCTGGTCATGCCGCCGAAGTTGAAAGGCAGATTGCCGCTCTGGCGGGCTTGCAGCGTCGAGCCGTTGCGCGGTTTGGAAAACCGCGCAACTAGAGCTACATGACCATAACGTAGCGCGATCCCACGTAGTACTGCTTACCCATCAGGACCGGCTCGCCATTGGGACCCGTGAAGCCGGCACGCAGGTTGAGCAGCGGATCGTGCGGAGCAATGCCCAGCTCGGCCGCCTGCTCGGTATTGGCACGAACGGCCTCGACCGTGCGGTAGCCAACCGAAACAATCGGCGTTCCGCCAACACGCTCGACCTCGGCAAAAATCGACTTGTCCTCAAGATCGGCCGTCAACAGCTCACGGTAGGCATCAAACGGCACAAAGATGTTCTCCTCAAAGATGGGCTCGCCGTCGGCCGTACGCACGCGCTTGATATGCAGCAGCAGCGCATCCTTCTGCAGGCCAAAGAACTCCATCTCGTTTTGGCGCGCCGGAACGATCTGGCGATCGATCACGTGCGCACCGGCCTTCATGCCGTTGCCGGCACACAGCGCGGTAAACGTCTGCAGCGTCGAGGCGTGAAACTGGCGATTGATGTGCGGCGTGGAGACAAAGGTGCCACGGCCCTGCTGCTTAACCAGGTAGCCATCGGAGCACAGCTCCTCGACGGCGCGGCGCACCGTAATGCGGCTCACGTCGTACTGCTCGGCTAGCTCAAGCTCGGACGGAATACGCTCCTTGGGTGCATAAACACCTTTCTCGATCGCATCCTTGATTTCGTCGTAAATCTGCTGGTAAAGCGGTGCATTTTTGGGTGCAGGCATATCTAATCACTCTTATCGAAATATCGAAATAACTAATACGTATATAACGTCTAGTTTCATATTACCTCATAATGATAAAACGATACACCCTCCCTACCAAAAAGCGACAGCTTCATTTTGGTAGGTTTTATCTGGGCAAACGAGAGCCTCTCGAAAGCAACGGGGCTTTCGGGGGGGGCTCGTTCGGATGGGTTGCGCAGGACCGGCAAAATGCCAATACCCTACTTGCCGTCGTCCTGCTGCAGGCTGTCCTGCTCACTAAGGCGCGCCTGTCTGCTGGCCATGCGCGCGGGCTTGTCGGGATCGGGCACGGCCGTGGGCATGGGCTCGTCGACATGACCGCCCCACCAGCCGCCCACAAAGTTGAGCGTGTGGAACACATTGATCACGGCGCCGGGATCAATGTCGCACACCAGCTTGATAATGTCCTGACTCTCGTAGGTCGAGACAACGGCATGCAGCAGGTACCTCTGTTCGCGGCGGTATCCGCCGATGACCTCGGCGCAGCTAATGCCGTGCTGAAAATGGTCAACATAGGCGGTCATGACCTCGTTTGCCTTGCGCGTCGTGATCTGCAGCGTCACGCGGTCGTAGCGACGATAGAAACTGTCGATGGTCTTGGTCGAAATAAACTGGAACACGATGGAGTACGCCGCCTTGTCCCAGCCAAACATAAAGCCAAAGATCGCCAGGATAAAGCAGTTAAAACCAAAGATGACGCCCCAGATAGTCTTGCCCGTGTGGTTGGAGACCCACAGCGCGATAAAGTCGGTGCCGCCGGTGGATGCGCCGGACTTGAGCGCGATGGCAGCACCCAGACCCGAGACCACGCCGCCAAAAATGATGAGCATGATCTTGTCGCCCAAAAACGGAGCGAAGTGAA
The DNA here is from genome assembly GCA_958439775.1 of uncultured Collinsella sp. Taxonomy (GTDB): domain Bacteria; phylum Actinomycetota; class Coriobacteriia; order Coriobacteriales; family Coriobacteriaceae; genus Collinsella. Next base: position 1,707 of record CAUBWQ010000250.1, read on the forward strand.
AGATGTTGAGGAACAGCGACGAGAGCACGACCTGCATCATCGAGAAGATGACAAAGCGCTTGCTGATGCCGCTCCAACATAGGAGCGCCACGGGGATGTTGAGCGCGAGCATGCCGAGCGAAATATCGATGTGAACGCCACCCAGCGAGGTAACGCGATCGAGCAGGACCGCAACGCCGGTAAGACCGCTCGGAAGCAGGTCGGCGGGCTGAATGAACGCCTGGATCAGGAATGTCTGGAGAACGGCGGAAATCGTGACCGCCACGGCAGTAATGGCGCGGCGGACGATGGTAAGGCGGCCGAGCACGAGCACGCGGTCCGTGAGCTGATCGATGGCGTTCGCCACGCGGGCTCCTTTCGAAGGCAAATCTGGTTGTGAGGCATGTCGGCGATTGTAGCACGGAGCATGCGGGGGCGCTTCAATTCACCCTCCCTCGACAACCAAAGCGGGACCAGCAACCCCACGACCAAAGGCCCAAATAACAAGTGAGTAGACTTTACGCGACCTGCAGAGCACACCCAAAACCGCCACCCCTGTGACCTGCGGTTTTACTAGAGCAGATGCGCTTTGTGCTCGTCTTGCACCAAAAAGTCTACTCACTTAGTCCGAATCGAAGCCAAACGGATCCAAATAGATGACAGATTAAGCCAATCCGCAGCAAAAGACGCGTGAATCAGTGCTTCTCGCGGCGGATTGACGCTACAAAGCGGCCAAAATGTCGGTCAGATTATCGATAACGGCATCGGCTCGCGATTGATCGAGGTTGACACCCTCGTGCGGACGCAGCGCCAGGACGCGGGCGCCGGAGCGCTTGCCGGCCTCGATGCCCAAAGGCGAATCCTCTATAACCAGGCACTCGGCAGGCTCCACCCCTAGCGCCTCCATGGCACGCAGGTAGATCTCGGGGTCGGGCTTAAACGCACTGCACTCGTGACCGCTGATGGTGTAGTCCAACACGTCGGCGATACCGGCAATCTCCACCAGCTCGTCGATCAACTCGCGATAGGACGAGCTCGCGATGGCACACTTCACGCCACGCTCGTGCAGCTTGCGCATCACCGGCTCCGTCTGCTCGTTGAGCAGCTCGGCATACGGGACGGGATGGTCCGGG
>CAUBWQ010000251.1 GCA_958439775.1 uncultured Collinsella sp.
GCTCGCAGGCCTGCGTCACGGTCATCCGCGGTAGCAGCCTGGACGAGATCGAGTCACAGATCCGCGCGACCCTGCCCGACGCGCACCTGCTGCTGATTCCCCGCACGCTCGAGAACCTCGTTAAGAACGGCCGCGCGCCCAAGCTCGCCGGCCAGCTCACGCAGATGCTCAATATTCGCCTGGCCGTTTCGCCGGAGTGGCAGTCGGGCGAGATCAAGGCCATCAAGAAGGGCCGCGGCGCCAAGCGCATCGTCGCCAACACCATGGCCGATTGCCTCGCATTTTTGGCAGAACACCCGGGTTCAAGCGTACGCGTGCTCACAACCGGTGCCGCTGAGGAGCAGGAGCTCGTCAACCAAGCGCTCGCAGGCCAGGACTACGTAGACGCCGGCACCGGCCCCATCGGCTGCACCATCGCAACCCACGTAGGCGTCGACGCCATCGCCATCAGCTACTGCCCCCGCTACCAGCCAACTCGCTGGGGACGTCCACATCAGTTGCGGTGAAATAGGGACTGTTTTTGGCTTATCAGCCGCCAATCAGTCTCTATTTCACCGCAACTTGGAAATCGGCGATCAGCCCAGCGGACCCTGAAAAAGCTCCTGATGAGTGCCCATTCGCACCAGCCTGATCACTGGGTTAGTCTTATGGGGCAGATATAGAACGACCACATCGACCAAGCCATCGGATAGGTGGAAATCGATGTGGCCGTTGTAGTTTCCGCCCGGGTTTGAGAGCTCGTGGGCGCCGTACTCCGCTGGAAGCGACCCATGGGCCACAAGCTCTGCAACCGCCGCTTTAAACTCACTCTTTAGCTGCGGATGGATGCGCATCGTCCGTTTGTAATCCGCCTTAAACTGAGCCTCGACTTTAATCTCAAACATCGCTAGTCCTCATCGAGGAACGACATAAGCTCATCAGCGTCGTTGAATGACGGGCTATCGTCCGGCAAAATCCCCAACTCATGAGCCTCGGCGATTACCATGGCACGCCTCGTCGCCTCGTTGGGCACTTCCGCCCTTCCTACAATCTCAAAAGGAATCTTTCGCTGATTTACAAGCTGCCGAACGGCAAGATTGAGATAGGAATTGAGGCTGAGGCCGACCGAATCCAAGAACTCAGTCGCCTGCTCCTTGAGCCCCTCTTCGATTCGAACCGTCGTAGGCTTAACTGTTGCTGTAGACATTTGCGACCTCCTCGCCCTCGTCTGTTACACAAGTATACCCAATATAAATGGCAATCTGATGTTAAATAACATCAGATTGCCATGCGTATTCATGTCGCGTGGCACGATTGATCTACATCAGCCCGCTCAGGGCGATGTCGACGGCCTCATTGATGTCGTCGGTGATGTGTACGAGCTCGGGATCGAGCGGGCTAATCATACCGGCGTCCATCACCGGGCCGTTAAGCCAGTCGAATAGGCCCTGCCAGTACTCGCTGCCTACCAGTACAAGCGGCATGCGCTTGACCTTATGCGTCTGCACCAGCGTGAGCACCTCGAACATCTCGTCGAGCGTGCCAAACCCGCCGGGAAACACGATGGCGCCCGAGCTGTATTTGACGAACATGGTCTTGCGCACAAAGAAGTAACGGAAGTCCATGCCGAGGTTCACGTATTTATTGAGCCCCTGCTCGTGCGGAAGCTCGATACCCAGGCCGACCGACTTGCCGTTGGCGCTCGCCGCTCCCCTGTTGGCCGCCTCCATGATGCCGGGGCCGCCACCGGTGATAACCGCCACGCCGCGTTGGGCAATCTTGCGACCGACCGTGCGCGCCGCCTTGTAGAGCGGATCGGTCTTGGGCGTGCGGGCGCTACCGAAGATGGTCACCGCAGGCCCGAGCTCGGCCAGCGCGCCAAAACCATCGACGAATTCTGCCTGAATACGAAGGACGCGCCACGGATCGGCATGCAACCAGTCGGTCGACTCCTCGGGCGCCAGCAGGTTGGCGTAGGTGTTGTCCTTAGGAATCATGGGGCCGCGCATGACCACGGGACCGCGGCGGTACGTCTCGTCGTAGGCAGGCTCGCCCTCGACGTTCTCATTCTTAATCATGGGTACTCCTATCGAAGATAGAAACGGGCGGGGTCGACGCCATGCGCCAAACACCCGCCCGAACATCATCTATTCGGTATGGTACCCACGATGCATAAAGTGCTTGCAAGCTATCGGTCAGCGGTCGTGCAGATAGTGCTAGCGAACGCGACGACCGATCGCCGCTTGGCCTTTGCCGTTACTCACGCCCCGCAAGCGCGCCCGCGGCTCTTAGTAATCCACCGCCGCGGGGCTGTTCATCCAGTCGCTCACGAACGCACCGTAGCGGCCCTCGATAATGGCCTGGCGGGCACGCTGCATAAGGTTGAGCAGGTAGTAGATATTGTGCATCGAAAGCAGAATGCCGCCGAGCATCTCCTTCTGCGTGACCATGTGACGGATGAGCGCACGGCTGTAACCGCCCGTGCACACCGGGCAGGTGCAGGTGGGATCGATGGGACCGTCGTCGTGCGCAAAGCGCGCGTTGCGGAAGTTGAGGCGACCCTCGCTGGAGAATGCCGTGCCCATGCGGCCGGTGCGCGTCGGCAGCACGCAGTCGAACATGTCGATGCCCACGCCCACGCCGCGCACGAGCGTCGTCGGGTTGCCGACGCCCATCAGGTAGCGCGGCTTGTGCTTGGGCATGTACTCGCTCACAAGCGGTGCCAGGGTCTCGAACATGGTCTCGTGGTCCTCGCCCACCGCGTAGCCACCAATGCCGTAGCCCGGGAAGTCGCCGCACTCCTCCAGATAGCGCAGCGAGCGCAGACGCAGGTCCA
>CAUBWQ010000252.1 GCA_958439775.1 uncultured Collinsella sp.
GGTCAATTATTCTCTTTGCGACTGCATTCGACAAAATCTGACGCAGTTTCGCATTGATTCGTACAAGCTCTGATGGTTTGTATTTTCCCGTACGACGAGCTTCGGCATATGTTTCTTCGATTAGATCGGGAGTTAGCCCCTCAATTGTCTGAAACGCACCGAATAGGTCTTCGATATGCCTGCAATCGTACGCTTCTCTTTCATAGCTCGTTGGCGCAAGCTCGGTGTCCCTATTTTCATGAAAGGCCCAGCAGTAGGACGCAAGCAAAGTGGGCTTTTTAGTTTTAGTGATCGTGCCAGAGGAGTTGATTTCAGCCAGCTTGGCCTGCATTGCAGCCTTAGCTTCTGTTTTAGTCTTGCAACGAACTGTATAAGTTGGGGATCGTTTGTAGCGCCCCGTCTTAGGGTCCTTGACTCCAAGGGAAAAATAATAGCGATAGGTGTTAGGTGATCTCTTGTCTTTCCAACACGTGCCTCTTCCGCTAATTAGTGGCTGTTCTGACATCTTTGCGCTCCGTTTCTTTGAATAGTTTTCAACAATTCATTGAGTGCAGTTTAGCTAAAGCTGTTAGTAATATGTTTGTAAAAGCGTAGGCGCAGCTACCGGAGGCAAAAGACACAAACTGCTATGTTTATCTGCGGTTATATGATATTCAATGATGCTTGATGAATGGTAGGAGGTAGCATTAAATCATATCTCCCTGATCGGGTTTTTGAGCTTCATCGTAGGTGCCTCGTTCCTCTTCGCTTGCTCATCGCTGCGCCTCCTCTTCGATGCCCGCGAGCTTCTTGGCGCGGTCGAGCATGTGCACGCGCATGTTGTAATCGCATTCTTCGAGACGATGTTTCTCGCAATAATCGCGGCAGCCGAGATTCGCATCCTCTTCCAGCTTCTCCCAGCTGTCGGGCTTCAGTTCGCCCGCTCGCTCGTCCCACATGCGTATAGCCATCTCCTCGTCCGGAGCGATGCTTCCCCTGGCCTTGCAGCGTGCGCATACGACGGCGTGCTCGGCTTCCTTATAGCGCACGTTCCCGCTTCCGCAGAACGGGCACGGCTTCAGCTCGGTTGTTTTGGCGCTCATTCGCCCACCGCCTTCCTGATTCGCGCAGCCCAGTCGGTCACGCCGTCCACGTCGGCTGCGTCGCACTCGTCGGCGACTCTCAAAAGCTCGTCGAGGTCAACCTTCCTCTTCGGCATCAAGCCCCATCCGTATTCCGTGCCACTCTCCGTTTCGATTGCGTACGGCGTCAGTGCGCAATCGGTCAGTTCGACGATGTAACAGCTCATTTCACCACCCCCGCGAGGCATCCGGGGAACGTGCCCGTCAGGTCGATGCACGTGCCGTCATCGTCGACGGCGAAGCACTGGTAGCTGTCCTCGGTCATGGCCTCGACCTGCTTCAGCGCGTCCTCGCGCGTCTCGGCCTCGCCGATCTTGATGCCAGCCCTGTAGGCGCTCGCGTAGCTCTGGCAAAGCGAGCGCTCGTAAATGCGTATCATTCCTGGCCCGCCTTCCACTCGTTGACCATCTCGTCGTACTCCTCTCGGAACTCAGGCTCGAAGTAGGCGATGAACTCGCTCTTGGTCATGCCGCAGCGCAGGCTTGAGTAGCCGACGTGCTCGATACACCAGTCAGAGAACGGAATAAGCTTGCCGCCGTCGTCCACGCTCGTGCGGTAGCCGGTGCCGTCGCGGTAGAGCTTGTGTCGGCCCTCCTTGCGGATGGCCTGCTCGACCTTCGAGGCATCGCGCTCGCCGCGCTCCATGAGCTTGCCGCGCAGCTCCTCTGCCTCGTCCTGCGCCTGCTCAAGCTTTTCGCGCAGCCAATCGCGCTCCGCCCGCGCCTGCTCCAGCTGATCGAGCACGTACTGCTCGCATGTCTTGATTTCCATGGGTCATATCCCTTCTCGTATCATTTCGTTGCCGTCACGGTCTGTGATCAGCCAATATCCGTATTCGTAAAGCCCGGGGTCGTGCGGCTCGTAGACCTGCAACAGCTGGCCAGTCCACCAGGCCTCCTCGTAGACCGGATGCCGCCAGCGCCACTCGGCCTTGAGCCGCGCCCCGCCGTGGAACTTGTCGTGGCATCCGGTGGTGCCGCTGCCGCAGAGGCAGAACAGTGGGCTTCGCAAGTCCCAGGCGCCGCACGGCGTGACCAGGCGGAACGTCTCGCCCCAAGACCGGTGCGCCACGTGGTGCACGCTTCCGGCGCGTCTGCCGCAGACGCAGCAGCGCTGCGATAGCGCCTCGTATGCCTTGCCGTGGGTGTAGCGCGCCCCCAGGTGCGGCTTGCCGTAAAGCTCGGCGCGTTCCTTGGGGTAGCCGCGCAAAATGCCCGCATCGATGATCATTGCAGCCTCCCGTCCGGGCCGTCGAAGTGCACGACCCTCGCGCCGCCTCTGAGCCGCGACACGATGGCCTTGGCGGTGTCGGGGTCTCCCTGCTCGGCGAGCCTGCGCACGAGGTCGCTGGGCTTGTACTGCGTGGTCACCAGCGTGGGCAGCATCGCCGAGTAGCGCTGGTCGATCAGGCTGAACAGGCTGTCCAAAACGAAACCCGTCGGCCTGCGCTTGCCCAGGTCGTCCACGATCAGGTAGCGCACCTCGGCGTAGCGCTTGAGCGGGTCGCCGCCGTCGTGGAAGCTGCGCTGGATCTCGTCGAGGATGCGGTACATCGGGGCCATGAGCACCGACCGCTTGCCTCCGGCCAGGCGTTTCGCCACGGCCGCGGCGCAGGTGGTCTTGTGAGTTCCGACGTCTCCCCAGAGGTACACCCACTGGCCGCGCTTCATGCACTCGGCG
>CAUBWQ010000253.1 GCA_958439775.1 uncultured Collinsella sp.
ACCATGCAACGGAAAAGAGCCGCCCTTTCGGACGACTCAAACTGTAATGGGGCTTTTTTAGCTGCCCTGTGCCCCGAGTTGACTCGCTTGCCACGAAATGGGCCTATTTACTACGTTTGACCGGCAACCCTCGACCATACCGAGAATTGCGAAATCAAAACTGCAGGTAGAGGGCCTGCCATTTTTCAAAAAAGACCCGCATGGTCGACCCATGCGGGTTAAACGTAGTAGATAGCTCGTTTTCGTGGCGCGACGTAATCGCAATGTGACAAAGGGGCTGTCCCTTTGTCACATTGGCTAGTCTAGGCGGACGGGATCGTGGGGGTATGCGTTGAGAATCTCGACGCCGGACTCGGTAACTAGGGCCAAGTCCTCGATGCGGACGCCGGTGCGGCCGGGGAGGTAGATGCCCGGCTCGATGGAGAACGTCATGCCTGGCTCGATAACCTGTTCGTTGACCAGCGAGACGTCGCCCGGCTCATGGTCTTGAAGACCGATCGAGTGGCCCAGGCGATGCGTAAAGTACCGCCCATAGCCCGCGTCTTCAATCACATCGCGCGCGGCGCGGTCCAGGTCGCACATGCGCACACCCGGTGCGATGAGTGCCTCGGCGGCCTCGTTGGCGCGGCGCACGATGTCGTAGATGCGCGCCGTCTCCTCGTCCGGATCGCCCCAAAAGAAAGTGCGCGTCATGTCCGAGCAGTAGTTGCGACGACGCCCGCCAATGTCGAACAGCACCACGTCGCCGCGCTTGAGCACGGTGCCGTCGGGCTCGTGGTGCGGGTCGCCGGCGTTAGCACCAAAGCTCACGATGGGCGGAAAGCTAAAGCCCTCGCAGCCGTGCTTGCGATACAGGCCGAGCATCTGGTCGGCAATTTCGCGTTCCGTCACGCCCTCGTGAACGAGCTTGATAGCGTCGGCCATCACGGCGTCGTTAGCGGCCGAGGACGCGCGCATGAGCTCCTGTTCGGCGTCATCCTTGTGGGTGCGCGCGGCGGTGACGGCAAAGTCGCCCAGGAAAAACTCGCTGGCTGCGTGGCGCTCCATGAGTGGCATCAAAAAGCCGGAACGCATGACGGTGTCGATGCCGAGCGGTTTGTTCGGATCGACCTCGCGAGCGATGGCGTCGGCCACGACGTCGGTATCGGTGTGGTAGGCAACGCGCGCATTGTCATACTCGGGCAGCTGATGCAGCGCGTTGACCAGGGTCACGGGCTCGCTACCGCGTGCGAGCAGCGCGCCGCAAAAACGCTCGAACATATCGGCATAAAAACCGGTCAGATAGTAGATCGACCACGGGTCATTTATGAGCAACTGCGCACCGGGGTGCTGAGCCTCGAGCGCATCGAGCACGCGCGCCACGCGCTGGTCATCGACATGTGCCATGAAACATCCTTTCGCTTGGTTGCCACCATGGTATCCCCAATGCCAGGGTAGTCAATTTGGGACGGGGCTATTTTAGCTGCGTCAAACTTGCGGGCTAATAGGTAAAAGTAGCCATAAGAGGCCCGTCCCAAATGGGCTGGTTTCAAAAGTATGGCGGATTACGGGGCTGGACCTGTATTACTTGACCATGGCAAAAATCGCGAAATTAAAACCGCATATAGATGGCTTGTCAAAAATTGAAAATGGCCGGTATGGATGGGGGTCTCCGAATCGGCCCCGTAATCCGGCATAGTTTTGAAATGGCACTAAAGTAGGCACAAGCTGAATACCGATCCCAAGGATAGTTGCGGTGGAATAGTTCCTGGATGCCGGGGTTTTGGCGGAAATCAGGAACTATTTCACCGCAATTGAGGAGGGGTGGGATGGATGGCAGCGTAACTAAAAGCCCCGTCCTAAATTAGCTGCTTAGGCTCGGTCGATGTCCATGCTGGCGATTAGGTTGATGTTGGTGTCTAGGAGGTTCTCTAGGACGACGTCGCCCATGCGGATGGGGGCTTTGACGATTAGGCCTCGGATGAGGTCCATGGCTTGGGCGTGGAGGGTCAGCGGGATGGCTTCGGATGTGCGCACGGGGAGCAGGGCTTCGTCGCCGCCGGAGACGGCCACGGTGGTGGTGAGCACGCGCATGGGGCAGGTGAGCTCCTGATGCGCGAACTTATCGCCGCGCGGGCAGTTGTTGCCGGTTACGGAGCGCACTTCTACCACGGCGCCGTCTTCGTCACGCTCTACCTCTACGGTCAGGAGGCACTCAGATGGGCAGGTTGTGCAGTTGAACTGAAACGTTTCGATCGCGTTTATGCTCATGGTCTTACGCCTCCTCGATGGGATCGACGGACAGGACAATTTCGCTAGCACCTAGGTCGAGTGCGCGCTGAATCACCTTTGGCGGCAGCGGGAGGCTCTCCATGACGCTCGGTTTAAACGGGCGGACCTTGCCTGTAAGTAGTTCCTCGTCGCCTGCTAGAATACGCACGCGGGCGGCATCGACCGGTCGGCGCACACGGAAGTTGAGTCTGGTGAGTGTCACAGTCGTAATGCGTCCCGGCAGCGCGTAGCCCGCGATGCCGGCAGGGGAGACCGTGAGCTCCCAGTCCGGAACGGTGCCCGCGCCGGTCCCCAGCGCGTACGCCGCTGCAGCTGCGCCAGCCCTCTCGGACTCGGTCGTTACGTTGTCGGCCAGGTCGTGCACGTGCAGCACGTTGCCGCAGGCAAAGATGCCCGGCACGCCCGTTTGCAGGCTCTGGTCCACCACGGCGCCGCGCGTTCGCGGGTCAAGCTCTACGCCAGCGGCAACCGAAAGCTCGTTCTCGGGAATCAAGCCCACCGAAAGCAGCAGCGTATCGCAC
>CAUBWQ010000254.1 GCA_958439775.1 uncultured Collinsella sp.
GAACTCATTTTGAACAAGCACCCGCCCTGCCGGGACTTCCGGGTTCCGTGACGACTCGGCCGTTCGGGTCAGGTGGGCTGGATTGAATTTGGTGAATGAGGGCGCCGATGGCGCCCTCATTCTTTATATGTGTTGGGAGCGCCAGGTGGTGGGGGTGGTGCCGGTGTGTTGCTTGAAGGCTTGGGCGAAGGCGGCCTGCTGAGGGTAGCCTAGACGCTCCGCCACCTGCGCAATCGTAAGCGAGCTATCTGCCAAAAGGTCCTGTGCTCGCTCCATACGGCGTCTGCGCATGTAGGCGCCCAGTGACTCGCCAGTTTGGGCCTTAAAGGTGGCGCATAGTTTGGAGCGGCTTGTGTAGAGCCTCTCGGCCACCTCGTTGATACCCACACGTCTGCCTTTGTCGAGCGCGCGCTCAATCATTGCCGTTGCTTCTTCGGCAATGGTCATGCTGACGCGTGTGTCTGCCGCCTGCCGCGCCTGCTTGTGGGCCGCGCGCGAACAGGCGAGCTCCGCGACCATGGTCTCCACGATGCCTTGCATATAGACGTGTCCGCCTACGGTGCGGGCGCGGTCCTCGTTTATCCGGCGCAGCGTGTGGCAGATGGCAGACGTCGCTTCCTCGTGCCATGACTCGGCAAACGCCTCAAAGATTCCCGCGAACTCGGTGGGATAGCGGTGCTCCAGTTCGTCAAAATATCCAGGCAAAAAGAGCACCGAGCGCGAGTGATAGAGCTGCCCCGCAAACAGCGGGCTTAATTCCTCGCCACAGCTATCTTGGATAAAGCTGCAAACGGCATTGTTTGGCCACGGTCCATGCAATGGTTTGAGGTTCGCGGGCGTTATGCCAGCCTCGGGCATGCATGTAAGTGTGGGCGCGCTGACTTCGCTCACGCAGGCGTATGGCTCGGGTGTGTATTCGGCCAGGTACATATCGTGCGTCGGGGTGATGAAATGCTCCATGACGATGCAGGTGGGGGAGAGGGGCATGATCCATGCGCGGCCGTGCGCCCGGTCGTTTGCCACCTCGCCGGTAAAGACGGCGCCCTTGCCGGTAAGCTCCAAGCCAAACTGCTCAAACTGTGGTGCATAGAGCTCGGTTATGTCGGTCGCCGCCCGATGCATTTTCAAAAGCGTCCCCTTCCTTTGCGGAAACGTCCACGCCTGGCTCGATTGTGTGCCTTGGCTAACATATCAATGATAAGTTGATTAAGGTTAACTCTCAAGCCGTTAGAAAGGAACCTTATGGCAAAGGGATCAAAAAGGGAAGGCGGCGGTATCGGCGAGCTGCTTGCATATGCTGGCGACCGTAAATTCCTAACTTATTTGGGCATGGCTCTCTCAGCGCTCTCACAGCTGCTGAGCTTTGGCCCGTACGTCTGCATCTGGTTTGTCGCGCGAGACCTTATCGCCGTGGCGCCTAACTGGAGCGAAGCCTGCGACATCGCGATGTATGGCTGGTGGGCCGTTGGTTTTGCCCTGGCAAGCATCGTAGTTTATTTCGTGGGGCTCATGTGCACGCACCTGTCTGCGTTTCGCTGCGCGTCCAATATTCGCAAGACTACGAGCGAGCACCTGCTTAAGTTGCCGCTTGGCTACTTTGACACGCACGCCACCGGTGAGCTGCGTCGTGTTGTAGACGGATGCGCCGCCTCCACCGAGACTTTGCTCGCACACATGCTGCCCGATATCGCAGGCGCCGCCGCCATGGTCGCAGGTCTGCTCGTGCTGCTATTCGCCCTCGATTGGCGCTTGGGCGCGGCATGCCTCATCTCGGTGGCCATTTCGTTTGGCGCCATGGCCACCATGATGAGCGGCAAAGGCGCCGAGTTCATGAAGGCCTACATGGGAGCGCTGGTCAAGATGAACAAGACCGGCACCGAATACGTACGCGGCATCCCCGTGGTCAAGGTGTTTCAGCAGACGGTCTACTCCTTTAAGGCCTTCCACGATGCGATCGCCGAATACGCCGACATGGCGCAAAACTATGCGGGCACGTTCTGTCGAGGTCCGCAGGTACTCAACCTTACCGCGCTCAATGGTCTTGTGGCATTCCTGTTGCCCGTGGCGTTGCTGTTGGCACCGGGCGAGACGGACTTCGCGCATTTTATGACCAACTTCACGTTTTACGCGATATTTTCGGCCGTGGTGCCGACGGCCATGACCAAGCTCATGTTTGTGGGCGAGGCCTCTCAGATGAGTGCCGATTCGCTGGCTCGCATCCGAAGCGTCATGGATTCCAAGCAGCTCTCCGTGCCCGCCCAACCCAAGCACCCTGCCGGCGGCGACGTGCGATTTGAGGACGTGAGCTTTACCTACGAGGATGCCGAAGCACCTGCCGTTAGCCATGTGAGTTTCAGCGTTTCCGCTGGTAGCACCCTCGCCCTGGTGGGTCCCTCGGGTGGCGGTAAGTCAACCTGCGCAAGCCTGATCCCGCGTTTTTGGGATGTCTCCTCGGGTCGAGTACTCGTAGGCGGCGTGGACGTTCGCGACATGGATCCGCACGAGCTTATGGACCAGGTCGCCTTCGTGTTCCAGACCAACCAGCTGTTCCGGCAAACACTTGCCGATAACGTGCGCGCCTCCAAGCCTACGGCCACTGACGACGAAGTGCGTGCGGCCCTCTCGGCAGCTCAGTGCGACGACATTGTGGCCAAGCTCCCACAGGGCATCAATACCATGCTCGGTGCCGGCGGGGCGTACCTTTCGGGCGGCGAGGTCCAACGTGTGGCACTCGCCCGCGCGATCCTTAAAGACGCGCCTATCGTGGTGCTCGATGAGGCC
>CAUBWQ010000255.1 GCA_958439775.1 uncultured Collinsella sp.
CGTCTCGGCCATGGAGGCGACGGTGGTGGTCATCAGCGCCGAGAGGCCGACGAGCTTAATGTCGCGCTCCTGTACGGTCCTGAGCACCTCCTGCGGGTCGACGTCACGGCCTAGGTCAAAGACGGTATAGCCGTAGTTATCGAGCAGCATTTTGACGATGTTCTTGCCGATGTCGTGGATGTCGCCCTTGACGGTGGCCACGCAGATCTTGCCCTTGTCGGCAATCTCGCCGGCGGGCATCAGGCGCTTGATGGTGTCGAAGCCCACACGCGCGGCCTCGGCCGAGGCCATGAGCTGCGGCAAGAAGAACTTGCCCTGGTCAAAGAGGACGCCAACCTCGTCGAGGGCGGGGATAAAGTGGTTGTTGATGAGGTCCATGGCGTCGTGATCTGCCAGCAGACGCTCGGTCTCGTCCGCGATTTCGCCCTTGCGGCCCGAAACGACCATGTGGCGGATGGGGTCGTCATCGGCGCTTGCGGTGGTGCTTGCGGCAGGCGCGGCATCGCTCGTTGCTGACTGAGCGGCCGCCGGGTTGGCGGCAATCTTGTACGGGTCGGTCCAGCCGGCGTAGCGCTCGATGTATCCGGTCGAGCCCTCGTCCTCAACGCTCAGCACGCGATAGCTGTAGACGGTGTCCATAAAGCGCTTGGAAGCCGGGTTCATGATGGGGGCGTCCAGGCCCGCACCAAAGGCGGCGGCCAAAAAGACCGAGCCCAGCAGCGGCCGCGCGGGCAGGCCAAAGCTGATGTTCGATACACCGAGTGCGCACTTGACGCCTAGGCGCTCCTTGCACATAGACATGGCACGTAGAATCTGCTCAGCCTGGCGCTGGTTGGTCGAGGCGGTCATGACCAGGCAGTCGATGAGGATGCGGTCCGGGCCGATGCCGTAACGGGCGGCCTCGGCCACGATGCGCTCGGCGATGGCGAAGCGGGCCTCGGCTGTATCGGGGATGCCGCCCTCGTCGAGCGTAAGGCCGACGACGTTGGTGCCGTAGTGGGCGACCAGCGGGAAGATCTCGTCCATGATTTGCTGTTTGCCATTGACCGAGTTGATGATGGGCTTGCCGGCATAGCGACGCACGGCGGCCTCGACGGCGGCGGGGTCGGTGGAGTCGATCTGCAGCGGCAGCAGCGTGGAACCTTGGAGCTGCTCGGTCGCTTGCTGGATGACCTTGACCTCGTCGATCTCGGGCAGGCCCACGTTGACGTCCAGGATGTCGGCGCCCTGCTCCTGCTGGCTGATGCCCTGGCTCACGACGTAGTCCAGGTCGCCGTCGCGTAGGGCCTGCTGCAGGCGCTTTTTGCCGGTGGGGTTGATGCGCTCGCCGATGACGGCGATCTTATGGCCGCCACAGGGGAGGTCTACGACCGTCTGGGCGCTCGTGACCGACATGCTGGGCTTGCGGTGACGCGGGCTGGGCATGTGGTTGTCGATGAGGGTGCGAAGTGCCGCCATATGCGTGGGCGTGGTACCGCAGCAGCCGCCGACGACGCTCACGCCGTCCTCGATCATGCCGGCGACGGCCTCGGCGTACTCGGGTGCCTGGATATCAAAGACGGTATTGCCGTCATCGTCAACGTGGGGCAGTCCCGCATTGGCCTGCACCATAACTGGCTTGTCGGTGACGGTGAGCATACGCGCAGCGAGTCCTCGGAGCTCGGCCGGGCCCTGGCTGCAGTTGATGCCCAGGACGTCGGCACCGATGGCGTCGAGGGTGATGGCGGCGACCTCGGGGCTCGTGCCCAAGAAGGTGCGACCGTCTTCCTCAAAGGTCATGGTGGCAAAGACGGGCAGGTCGGAGTTCTCGCGACAGGCGAGGACGGCGGCCTTGATCTCGGCAAGGTCGGTCATGGTCTCGATAATAAAGAGGTCCACACCCGCATCGACGCCGGCGCGCACCTCCTCGGCAAAGAGGTCGTAGGCCTCGTCAAAGCTGAGGGTGCCCAGGGGGCGCAGCAGGGCGCCGATAGGGCCGATGTCGCCGGCGACGTAGCGGGCGCCGGCCTCGCGGGCGCAGGTGACTGCCGCGGCAAAGACGTCTGCCACGGTAGCGGCGCCGTCGAGCTTGTGGGCGTTGGCGCCAAAGGTGTTGGCGGTGATCACGTCACAGCCGGCCTCGACGTACTGACGCTGAATATCGGTAATGACCTGGGGCTCCTCAAAGTTGAGCAACTCGGGCAGGGCGCCGGCCTTCATGCCGGCCGCCTGCAGCATGGTGCCCATGCCGCCGTCGAACAGCAGGTGCCCCGTGCCCTCGATGGCGGCGCGCAGGCGATCGTCCTTAATGTGCAGGTCGTCGATCGTGCGCGTTTTGTACGCGGCGCCGTTGCAACGCGCAGCATTGACAGGTGCCGCCAGCGCGGAGCCGTCGGAATCATGGGTGATAAGTATGTTTGATCTATTCGCCATGTGCATCCATTTCGTCTAGAGCCCACTGAGGAATTTCGATTTGAAGAGATTTGTCGGGTTCGATATCTTCGATTCGCTTGTTGTAGTGGGCAAGAAGCCGTGCGACATTTAATCGAATTAGGCCTCGCTTGTAGAACGATAATTCTTCAATATTGATGCCGATAAACGATTCGAGCGCGATGACCTGTACGCGATTGCCGAGCCCCTCACTTTCGAACAGTCCGTAAGCGAAGGAAACTTTATCGTGGGGGACAACGACGATGGGCCGAATGCCATTTCGAATGTTATCTCGGCATCGATCGGTCAATTTGGTCATTTGTGATACAGTAACATGAAATGCAGCATCATT
>CAUBWQ010000256.1 GCA_958439775.1 uncultured Collinsella sp.
GTTCTTGGTGTCGGCAACAGTCAGCGCAACGCCCTCGGCGGAAAGCTCACCGGCGTCGCCCTGCTGGCCACCCATCTCGGCGTAGAACGGGGTGCGGTCGAGCACGACCTCAACGTCCTCGCCGGCGGCAACGGACTCGACGGACTCGCCGTTGCGAACGATGGCGACAACATTGGCGCCCTCAATGACGTCGTTGTCATAGCCGTCGAATTCGGTCGCGGCAACCTTGTCGGAAAGCTCGACCCACACGTCGTTGAAGCTACCCCAGGCGTCGCCCTTGGCGTTGGCGCGGGCGCGTGCCTTCTGGTCCTCCATGCAGGCGGCGAAGCCGTCCATGTCGACGTCGTGGCCAGCAGCGCCGGCGATCTCGACGGTCAGGTCGATGGGGAAACCAAAGGTGTCGTGCAGCTTAAACGCGACGTCGCCCGGAAGGACGGCGCCGTCGGCGAGCGCGGCCAAGGCCTCGTCCAGGTAAACGCGGCCGTTGTCGAGCGTCGTGGAGAAACGCTCCTCCTCGGAGGCGACGATACCCTTGACGAGCACGACGTTCTTGAGAAGCTCGGGATAGGCCTCGCCCATCTGAGCGTTAACCTCGTCGATAAACTTGGTCAGGAAGGCGCCCTCGATGCCCAGCAGGCGACCGTGGAACACGGCACGGCGGAGCAGGCGGCGAAGGACGTACTCACGGCCCTCGTTACCGGGCAGGATGCCGTCCGAGATCATAAAGTCAACGGCACGGGAGTGGTCGGCGATGATGCGCAGGGAGCGGCTGGCGCCGGAGTAATCGTCGGCGTCATAGGTCTTGCCGCTGATCTCCTCACCGAGTTTGATGAGGTGCTGCATTAAATCGCCGTCGTAGTTAGCGGTCTTGTGCTGCATGATAGCGGCCATGCGCTCCAGACCCATGCCCGTATCGAGGTTGCGGTGCGGCAGCTCCGGCATGGAGCCGTCCTCCTGGCGATCGTACTGGGTAAACACGAGGTTCCAGAACTCAAGGAAGCGGTCGCAGTCGCAGCCGGGCTTGCAGTCGGGACTACCGCAACCAACCTCCTCGCCCATGTCAAAGTAGATCTCGGAGCACGGACCGCAGGGGCCGGTGGGGCCAGCGGCCCAGAAGTTGTCGTCCTCGCCCAGACGCGAGATATGATCCTCGGCAACGCCCAGGGAGCGCCACACGTCGTGGGTCTCGTCGTCCTCGGTAAAGACGGTGAAGTACAGGCGGTCGAGCGGCAGCTTGAACTCCTTGGTGATGAGTTCAAAGGCCCAAGCGCAGGCCTGCTGCTTGGAGACGCCGCCAAAGGAGAAGTCGCCGAGCATCTCGAAGAAGGACAGGTGACGGCCGTCCTCGCCGATGCAGTCGATGTCGTTGGTGCGGACGCATTTCTGGCAGGAGATCGCGCCGATCTCCTTCATGGTCTTCTTGCCCTGGTAGTACTCCTTAAACTGGTTCATGCCGGCGTTGGCAAGCAGCAGCGAAGGATCGTCGGGGACGAGGGACGAAGAAGGATAGAGCTTAAGACCGCGCTCCTCAAAGAAGTTGAGGAACTTAGAGCGAATCTCGGCCGTAGTCATTGACGGGTAGTCAGCACTCATAGAGGGAATCTCCTCGGTTTCACATCGAAACAGTTCAAACGTAACGATATTACCATCCCACCGCGCAAGTGCAAAAAAGAGGGCCGGCACAATGCCGGCCCTTCAGCGAAATTGCATGTTAGCGCGTATGAATGTTAACCCGAATTACCCCGCTAGTTGTCGTCATCGTCCATGGAGCCGTCGATGCCGGTTTTGGTATCGTCGTCCGAGTTGGAGTCATCGTCCTTAGCGAAGGGGTTCTTGAAGAAGCCCGTCGCATCGGGCTGCAGGCCCGAGAGCTTGATCCAGGGATTATCGAGCTCGGGCTTGGGCATGGCCTTGGCCTCGGGCGCAGTCTCGTTACCGATAAGCTCAGACTCGTAGATGAAGGTGTCGTCGCCGAGCGCGTCGTAGGCGGTACGGTGTGCCCTTAAACACGGCGCCGTCATAGGCCACAAGCTGGCGGCCGGTCTCATTCTCGAAGTAGTACACGAAGATACCCTTGAGGGCCGCACAAAGCGGGATGGCAATAATCATGCCGATGGGGCCCATGAGTGCCGAGCCAATAACGAGCGCCGTGAGGCTCATGATAGGATGCACCTGTACAGAGCCCTGCATAACCTTAGGCGAAATCACGTTATCGGTGACGTTTTGCGCGACCATCGTCACGACGAGCGTCCATAACGCCAACATGGGGCTGAACATGAAACCGAGCACTGTGGCGATTGCTGCGCTCACCCAAGGGCCGACGACCGGAACCAAATGCATGATGCCGGTAAAGATAGCCATGAGCGCCGCATACGGATGGCCGATGATCATAAAACCGATAAAGGCGAGGAAACCACCGCAGATGGACGTCACGACCATACCGCGCATGTAGCCGCCGACAGAGCGAGAAAGGATGGCGACCATAAAGCGGTACGAGGTCTCCTTATCCTGACCGATGATGGTGCAAATCTCGTGGTGCATGCGAGGGTAGTCGCAGGCCATCCAGTACGCAAGCACCAGACCAAGGAAGATCACGAACAACTGCGAGGCCGTATTGGTGATGAGCGGGAACACACCGCGGCCAAGCTCGGCAGCGATCTGAGACACGTACTTCGATGCCACGGTAACAAGCGACGAAAGATTATCGTCCAAATACTCCTTGAGCGGCGTGTTGTTGAGTGTCTTGGCATG
>CAUBWQ010000257.1 GCA_958439775.1 uncultured Collinsella sp.
TCTCGCACGAGAATCCCGATGTTCAGGCGTGCTATAGCGAGTTCTTGGGTGCGCCGCTCTCGCCGCTGGCCGAGGAATTGCTGCATACCGACCATCACGCATGGACGATGCCCAACGATGGGACGTACTAGCGATGCGCGCGTTTGATTTTGAGATGTCGCGCCGGGGGTTTGCCTCGGCGCTCGCCGCGGGCGCCCTGTCGCTTGCGCTCGCGGGCTGTGGCGGCGGGGCTGCCGGTGCCGGGTCCGCCGCGGGTTCGGCTGCCGGGCCTGCCGCCGACGGTGCCACTGCCGAGCCGGTTGAGGTGCACATCGCCTCGCTCAAGGGGCCGACCTCGATTGGCCTGGTGCAGTTTATGGACCGGGTGGCCGATGGCGAGACGGACAATGAGTTCGACTTTGCGATCAATACTGCCGCCGATGAGATTGTGCCCAAGGTCATTCAGGGCGATATCGACATTGCCCTGGTGCCCGCCAACGTGGCGAGCGTGCTCTACAACAAGACCGAGGGCGCGGTGCAGGTCATCGACATCAACACGTTGGGCGTGCTGAATGTGGTGACGGGCGACGCGAATGTGGCCTCGTTTGGCGATCTGGCGGGTCGCACCGTCTACATGACGGGCAAGGGCACCACGCCAGAGTACGTCATGAACTTCCTGCTGGAGCGCGCGGGCCTGACCGGCCAGGTGACGCTCGAGTTTAAGAGCGAGCCCACCGAGGTGCTGTCGGCCCTGCTTGCCGACCCGTCTGCCGTGGGCGTGCTGCCGGAGCCGTTCAAGACCGCTGCCATCGCCAAGAGCGAAGGCAAGCTGTCAGCGCCGGTAAGTCTGACCGATGTGTGGGATGAGCTGGCGGGTGACACGGGTTCGCGCCTGCTGACGGGCGTGACCGTGGTGCGCCGCGCGTTTGCCGAGGAACATCCCGAGGCCGTGGCGGAGTTCTTGAGCTGCCATGCGGCGAGCGTTAAGGCTGTCAATGCGGCGCCGGCAGACTGGGCGCAGGCCGTGGTCGATGCCGGCATCGTGGACAACGCCAAGATCGCCGAGAAGGCGATTCCCGGGTGCATGCTCGTGTGCCAGACGGGCAAGGATATGAAGGCGGCGCTTGGCGGGTATCTGCGGGTGCTGTCCGACGCGGACGCGAGTGCCGTGGGCGGCAAGCTCCCGGCTGATGATTTCTACTACATGGAGTAGCCCGTGCGTGCGTTTGCTCGACACATGACAGAGCGTATGAAGGCGGTGGCGGCAGCAGGTGCCGTCGCCGCCTTTTGGCTTGCCGCGTGGGTCTTCGCGGCGGCGCTGGTGGCGCAGCCACTGATCTTGCCGGGGCCGGGTGCTGTTGCCTTGGCGCTGCTGCGCCTGGTGTGCGATGGCGGTACCTGGGCGATTTTGGTGGGCTCGGGCGCGCGGATACTGGGCGGGCTGGCGCTTGCCGCGGTGTGTGGTGGCGTGCTTGCCGGGATTTCGTCACGGTTGCGGGCGTTTGCGCGCCTGGTGGCTCCGGCACTTTCGTTTGTTAAGGCGACGCCGGTTGCCTGCGTGGTGGTCCTGCTGCTCATTTGGCTGGGATCGGCGCGCGTGAGCATCGCCGACGCGACCGGCCTTGCGGTCTTTTTGATGGCGCTGCCGGGCGTGTATTTTTCGCTGGCCGAGGGCTTGGCACAGGTGAATAAACCGCTGGAGCAGATGTTCCGTCTGCATGGCGTGCGCGGCTGGCGCCTGTTTTGCGCCCATACCTGGCGCGAAGTCCTGCCGTTTGTGCTTTCGTGCGCCCGCGCCGTGATCGGCATGAGCTGGAAGGCCGGCGTGGCAGCCGAGCTGATCGGCATGGCGGTGGGCACCGTGGGCGAGCGCATCTATCAGGCAAAGCTTTTGGTTGAGACGGCTGATTTGCTGGCGTGGACCGTGCTGGTCGTTGCCGCCTCGTGGGCGTGTGAGCGCGTGCTGGTGTGGCTGCTGCGGGTTTCGGGACCCGTGGCGTGGCGCGCGGCCGTGCGGGCGCATGGGCATGGACTGCGCGGGCGTGCGGGGGCTGCGAGCGATGGCGCCGCAGCGGAGCTTGCGCTTGCCGTGGGCGATCGTGCGCCCTGGGCGCCGGCGCTGGATGGTCTGGTGCTCAACGTGCCTGCAGGTGGGCGTATCTGCGTGATGGGCGCTTCGGGCATGGGCAAGTCGACGCTGCTTTCGTTGGCAGCGGGGGAGTGCGCGCCGTGCTCGATGGTGTTTCAGGATGCACGCTTGGTAGAGGGCAGCTCGGCTTTGGATAACGTGCTGGTGTGTGCCGATGCGCGCGTGGATGCTTCGAACGCTACGACCTTGCTGCGCCGGTTGGTGCCGGGAATCGACGTGCATGTTCGCGTGGCTGAGCTTTCGGGCGGGCAGCGCCGTCGTGTCGAGATCGCTCGAGCCCTGCTGTGCCCGGGCGGCGCGGTGATTCTTGACGAGCCCTTTACCGGCCTGGATGCCGCCGCGCGCGATGCGACGACCAAGGTCGTGCTCGACCTGCTCGACAGCCGCACGCTCTTGCTTGCCACGCACGATTTCGTCGACGCTCAGGCCCTCGATATCTCGGACATCATCACGCTCTAAATACTAACTCAGCAACAATATGATTCGTTTTTCTCCGTCCCCATGGGGTCGGGTGTGGTATTCTATCTGCGGGGTAATACTTAGGAATACCAAGTAATACCAACGCCGCAGAAACAAACTCCGGATGCGGGCCAATCGGGTTGCCTTCACAGCCCGTCGCCC
>CAUBWQ010000258.1 GCA_958439775.1 uncultured Collinsella sp.
CGCGAGAGCGTCCGGCGGAGGCACCACGGTAACCGCGATCGGAATAGCCGCCGTCGCCGTAGCCGGCACGAGGGTCACGCGCTACACCGCGGGCAGCGGGAAGTGCACGGTCCTCGGGCATCGGCGTACTGCGGAACCGGTCACGCTGTGAGCGAATCTCCTCGCCCGAACCCGTCTCGGTAATATAACCGGCCTGCTGAGGACGCTGTCCATAGCGGGTCGAACGACCGCCCTGAACCATCAGGACGTAGCCGGCGGCGTCCTGAAAACGACCGCCCTGCTGCGACGTCTCGCGTTCGTATGCCATCAGGTCGTCAAAGTAGGCATTGACGACCTCGCGCGGATTGAGGCCCAAAAAGCGAGCATAGCTCGAAATCATGCCCTGCGCATAGCCGCGCGGCGGCATCGAAGCAAAGTTACCGGTCTCGAAAAACTCGATGATCTGCGGCCTGATTTTGATGGTGTTGGCGACCTGCTGAATGGAAAGGCCCATTCGGCGACGCTGCTCGAGCAGCATGTCACCAAAGCGTGCAGCCATCAGAATCCTCCAAACTCACGATCTTCACGTGCCATCTCGGCGTCGACAGACTCCAGCGCGGCAAGCCCCTCCTCGTCCAACAGGACCTCGCGCGGCTTGGAACCGTCGGGCGGGCCGACGACACCCTTTTCTTCCAGCATGTCCATAATACGCCCGGCACGCGCGTAGCCAACCTTCAGACGACGTTGCAGGCCAGATGTGGAGCCAAGCTGCGATTCCACCACAATATGGGCGGCTTCCCAAATGAGCGGATCATCGTCTTGCGGCTCGGCGACTCCGGTGCGGACAATGCCGCCGCCACCCGCCATGGACATGGAAGCGGGCGCCACGGCAGACAGAATCTCCTCGTGGTAGTCGGGCTCGCTCTGCGACTTGACGAACTCGACAATCTCATTGATTTCATCGTCCGAGACAAAGCAGCCCTGGATACGGCGAGGCTTGCCCCAGTCGACCTTGGAGAACAGCATGTCGCCCAAACCGGTGAGCTTTTCAGCACCCATCTGGTCGATGATGACGCGCGAGTCGATGCCCGTGGCGACGTTAAAGGCGATGCGATTGGTGATGTTGGCCTTGATGAGGCCCGTCACCACGTTTGAGCTGGGACGCTGCGTGGCCACGATAAGATGAATACCGGCGGCACGGCCCAGCTGTGCAATACGCACGATCGAGGCCTCGACATCCTTACCGGCGACCATCATCAGGTCCGAGAGCTCGTCAATGATGATGACCAGGTAGGGCATCTTTTGCGGCGGATTGTCGTAATGCTCAAACTCGCCGGCGGCCTGCTTTTCGTTGTAGGTCGAGATCTTACGCACGTTGAGACGCTCGAAGACCTTCAGGCGACGCTCCATCTCGGACACGGCCCATTGCAGAGCGCTCGCGGCCTGCTTGGGCTCGGTCACCACGGGCACATAGAGATGCGGCAGTCCGTTATAGCCCGCAAGCTCGACGCGCTTGGGGTCGACCATGATCAGGCGAACGTCCTCGGGAAGAGTACGCATGAGCAGAGTCGTGATGATGGAGTTGATCATCACCGACTTACCAGAACCGGTCGTACCGGCAATCAACAGGTGGGGCATCTTGGCAAGGTCGGCGACAACCGGCGTGCCCTCGGCATCGCGGCCGATGGCGAGCTCGCGCGGACCGCCCTTCACATAGGGCAGCACGTCGCCCAGGTTGACGTTCTGGCGCTTGCGGTTGGGAATCTCGATGCCCACGAGCGAGGTGCCGGGGATCGGGGCAAAGATACGTACCGACTGGGCAGCGAGCGAAAGCGCGATATCGTCCTCAAGGCTCGAAATCTTGCTCACGCGCTCGCCCTCACCAGGTTGCAGCTTAAAGGTCGTCACCGTGGGGCCGGCGATCCAGCCGACCACGCGGGCACTGCGGCCAAACTCAAGCAAGGTGGATTGCAGTGACTCAGCGGTCTGCTCCAACTCCTTGTCCGAAGACGCGGCGGAAGCCGACTGCGGGTTGGCATGCAGGATTTCGAGCGGCGGAAGCTTGAGGCCGTCCTCTTCTTCGCCCTCGTTATCTGCGGCGCCACCGTCCGCTCCCCCATCGCTAGCCGCAGCCGATTCGACGGCACTCGAGGCAGGCGCATCGGCAACCTTGGGATGCTTCAAGAAGTCGGGAATCTGAGGTGCTGCCGAGACAGGATTCACGGCAAACGGCGGCTCGAACTCGTCGATCTTATCGGGGTCGTCTTCCATCGAAAGCTGGCCGGTTACCTGGTCGCGCTTTGCATGGCGACGCGGCAGCAAAGTTGTCTTTGCGGTCTCAATCGGAGCCTCGTCGTCCTCGTCATCGCCCTCGGTGAGCTCAATCTCGCTATCGGACCAAGACGGGTCGGGCTCGCTTGTATTGAGCTTAGGCGCAGCCTTGCCCTTCTTGGCATGGCGGCGCGGCAGCAGCGTCGTCTTAGCGCGCTCAACCTCAACCGACTCGGACACGTCGACAAACGGATTCTCGTCCTCGTCGTCATCGTCCAAAACCGGGTCCACATCGTTGCCCATGACCGTGGTCACGGCAGCATCGGAGCCCTTTTGACGAAGAATGCTCAGGTGCGGACGGGCAACGCCGGGCACCGACAGGGCTTCGTCGTCACCCCACGGGCTGGCGTTGACATCGGCACGACGGCGCTCGGCAAAATCGGCCGCACGGGCGCGAGCAGAGCGCAGCACGCCACCCACCGAAA
>CAUBWQ010000259.1 GCA_958439775.1 uncultured Collinsella sp.
GCCAGATCGAGCAGCACGCGGATGTCGTACTTGGCAGCCCACTCAATTGCACGGTCGATGTAGTCGACAACCGAGATGTAGGAGGCATCGGACTCCTGTGAGCCAAAGGCATACCAAGGCACCGGCAGGCGCACGGCGTTGAGGCCGATCTGCGCCATGCGACGGAAATCATCCTCGCTCACAAACGTCTCGTAATGACGGCGCATGCGCTCGTTATAGGCGGCGGTGCCCATGGCCTCCTGCAGCTCGGCCGCGTTGGATGCACCGGTCGCCGCGTACAGCGACGGGGTCACCCAAGGCTCGGGAATAAACCAGCCAGAGAGATTAACGCCGAGTATCCTCTCCATCACTGCCCCCTTTTGAATCATACGGGCTAAGCCCGCATCGCTCTTGCATGACATATCTATCGATTTGAGTATACCCGCGCATGCAGACAGGCGACCGAACGGTCTGCAAAGTGACGCGAAAGTGGGAGGAATGTCTGGGCGGGCCCGAGATGGCGCGCCGAGATGTACATATGCGCCGGAAGTAGGCGGCCGGAAAGCGCATCCCGTTTTTCGCAAAAGACTGGGATGCATTTTCCGTTCGAGGCCTCAACCGGAAAATGCATCCCGTTCTGAGCGCGGGATCTGGGACGCAGTTTCCGCCAAAGGCCGAAAAAGGAAAGCACGTCCCATTCTGACGCCGGATTCCGAGTCGTGCTTTCCCAAGCGGCCTCAAAGCGGAAAACGCATCCCACTCTGAAGCCAAATTCCGGGACGCAATTTCCGCAGAGTCCTCGATAAAAGAAAAGGACCCCTTTGCAGAGGTCCTGTCAATTCAAGGTGGCGGGGAAGGGAATCGCGTCCGCGCGCTGCGCGGACGGACCGCTGCGGCGCTTACGCGCCTTGCGAGCCGCGCTGGCAAACGCTTACGCGTTTACTCAGCTCCGCGCCCTCACGGGGTTCGATTCCATGTGGGGGCTGCATAAAAGAAAAGGACCCCTTTGCAGAGGTCCTAGTCAATTCAAGGTGGCGGGGAAGGGAATCGAACCCCTGACACGAGGATTTTCAGTCCTCTGCTCTACCAACTGAGCTACCCAGCCATTTGAGGTGTGCCTTGTTTCAAGGCTTGATTAGTATAACCAAGGACGCGTTCCGGTCAACCGAGAATTTTAAAAAAGTTTTTGAGCACAGCCTCGGTTCTATAAATCGGCACGTCAGAGGCATCAGCCGGCAGCAAGAAGTTTTTCACTCAGAGCCGCACGGGCAAACTCACTTGGCGTCATCCCCTCGGCAGCCGCCCGTCGACGAATGGCCTCCTTCATTCCCAGAGGAATCTTGACCGACAGCGTTGCCGTCCCCTCACCTGAGAGCGGGGGCCGTCCACGCACGATCCCACCAACGGTGTGTTCGCCACCCGGAAACTCTCCGCGCTCGTACGACTCGCACCACGCGTCAATCATTTCATCCGTTACAACCTGACCATTAGCGGCCTTATACGTCTTGCCCATCATCGACCCCTTCCGTCAGGTGCTTTTTAGCGTTGGGATGGATCTCAACATCCATGCATCTTCTCCTCCATCTTACCAAATTTCGTATGACGAAAGTCCGCCGTCGCCAATCTCTTACGCCGGCACTTGTTGGAAGGCGGGAGGTGTAGCGAGGATTGAAGGGCGTTCCAATACCGCCCAGGCACCGGGACAGGAACACATGTGCCAAGGACGGACGTTTTCGTAGCGCGCGAGGATATTGCCGTCGCGATCGATGAAGGCGATGTCGATGGGATAGGCCATAAAACACGTATGGACCGAAGAGCAGCGTGGAAACGCCATGACGAGCGGCAGGCCGTTGGCGGCAACCGGACGCCGTCCCAGCATGCCGCGCAGGCGCACGACAAACGACTCCGCCACCGCAAACTCGGCCGGCGTCCAACCCAGCCTGTTGAGTGCCCGCGCATAGGCGATGTAGGACGAGACCGCGGTCACATGACCACCCCCGGACGCCATGGATCGACCGTCACCGCACGCTCGTGCGACAACGTTGTCGGCGCCCCCAGCGGAACGCCAGCGATGCTGAGAGAAGTCGGCCACGGCTCATAGTGCATGGTGCAGGTGTAGGTCCTAAACGTACCGGATAGGGAGAGCAGGCCACCATCTGATGCCTTCGCGCCTTGCTCGCTCGACACTTCGATCTGCAAGTCATAGCCTTCCATGGCATTCAGAATTTGAGTCTGGACCGTCGCCGAGGCATCGGCAGAGCTCTCGTCACCCTCCCCGCCCGGCGCCACAGCGTGCGCCAGCACGATGTCGGGCACCACGCGGTCGAAGCGCGCGACAGCGCTGGCAAAGACCATGACGTTGTACACGATGAGCGCCAGCACCAGCAAAACGGGCGCAACCACTGCCATCTCCACCGTCGCTTGGGCACGCTCCTCGCGCAGACGCATGCGGATACTCATTACGACCCACCGCCCAGAGCGCCAACCAGCGTGGCGACATCGACGGTGAGTGGGATGGAGCCGCCGCCGGGCAGAGGAATCTCCGCAAGCGTGAACACCGTACCGCTAATGGTGCGTTCGACTTGATATTCCAATGCCTCGCAAAGCTCCTTGGGATCGGTCACGCCCAACGGAATGCCTCGCAGCTTGTCTTGCGCTTGAGAGAAACCAGCAATGTCAGACCCCGGACTCTTAATGACGTTGGCGGAATCGGTCAGCACCGGCTTTCGCAGGCGCAA
>CAUBWQ010000260.1 GCA_958439775.1 uncultured Collinsella sp.
CAAATGCACAAAGCGCCCCGCGAACGGATGCCCGCGGAGCGCTTGGATGTCCGGACCTTATTTGATACCGCGACCCAAGTCTTCGGCGATTTTGTCTACGCCCTTAAGTGCAGCGCACGTCTTTTTGTTGGAGCAATGCCCCGTGCAAACGCCACCCTGAGCGCAGTCGGCGCAGGTGCCCTTGCGGTAGATGCGCACGCACACGGCGACAAACGCAACGCCGATAACAGCCAGTACAACAATATCGATAGGTGCCATAGCAAGCCTCCTCTAGTTAACCAGCACTTACTTTACCCCATTCTCCACCTACCAAATAGGGACAGGTTTATTTTGGTCGGTTTTATCTGCGGAAACGCCACATCTTACTTCTGGAGCAAAGCAATCTGTCCCCCATTGCGTCAAAAAGCCCGAGTGTCGCTGGGACACCCGGGCTCGTGAAAAGGGGCTAATCCTTATTCGGACTTAAGCGGAAACTGCGGCGGAAGCAGTGTTGGTCTCGTCCTCGTCGGTCCATGCGTGTTTGGGCATGGGACGGAAGATCTGGAAGAGCATCGCAACCAGCAGCACGATGGCGACAATCGTCCAGATACCAAACTGCCCAAGGACAAGCAGGTTGTAGAACTGGTTGATGAACAGGCCGATGACCCAAGCGAAAGCGCACTCGTAGCCGATGGCAATCGCGGTCCACTTGCCGGAGTCCATCTGGTTGCGGATGGTGCCCATGGCGGCAAAGCACGGAGCGCACAGCAGGTTGAAAGCGCCAAAGGCAACGCAAGCGCCCATGGTCGGGAACATGCCGGCGAACGCGGTCCACAGGCTCGGGTCGGTCTCGGCGGCGTCGGCAACGGACAGCAGCGAACCGGCGGTTGCGACGACGTTCTCCTTAGCGACGAGGCCAGAGACGGTCAGCGCGGTGGCCTGCCAGGTGCTAAAGCCGAGCGGGGCGAAGATCCAAGCGACCAGGTTGCCGAGCATAGCAAGCACGGAGTAGTCCATGAACTCCTCGGGGATGCCGTCCATCGCAGGCAAGAAGCCAAAGGAACCGTTGTAGCTACCAAAGTTGGACAGGAACCAAACCACGACAGTGGACGCGAAGATGACCGTGCCGGCCTTCTTGATAAAGGCCCAGCAGCGCTCCCACACGTGCAGCGCCCAGGAACGGATCGCCGGGAAGTGGTAGGCAGGAAGCTCCATGACAAACGGGGTCGGACGGCCGGCGAAGAGCTTGGTCTTCTTGAGCATGAGGCCCGAGGCGATGACGGCAAAGACGCCCAGGAAGTAGAAGAGCGGGCTGATCCACGCGGCGGTGGTGGAAGAATCGCCGATAATGGAACCCATGAGCAGGGCAATGATCGGCAGCTTAGCGCCACAGGGAATGAACGTGGTAGTCATGACCGTCATACGGCGGTCCTTCTCGTTCTCGATGGTCTTGGTGGCCATGACGCCGGGAACGCCGCAGCCCGAGGACACGAGCATAGGAATGAAGGACTTACCGGACAGGCCGAAGCGGCGGAACACGCGGTCCATGATGAAGGCGACGCGGGCCATATAGCCACAGTCCTCCAGGAAGGACAGCATCACAAAGAGCAGGAACATCTGCGGCACAAAGCCGAAGATGGCGCCCAGGCCGCCGACGATACCGTCACAGACCAGCGAATCGACCAGGCCACCGTCCTCGGTGCCACCCGCCACAAGTGCGTCGTGGACCATGGTGGTAATACCCGGAACATACGGGCCATACTGCGCAGTGTCGACCGAGTCGGCGTCGTCACCCGCGGCCTCGACAGCCTCATCGTATGCATCGCGGCCCTGACCGAGCACATACCAGCCGTCGGTACCGAAGAGCTGGTCGTTGGTGAAGTCGGTCACCGTGCCGCCCAGGGTGGAAACGGCGATGTAGTACACGCAGAACATGATGACCACGAAGATCGGCAGACCCAGGATACGGTTGGTAACCACGCGGTCGATCTTCTCGGAGGTGCTCATCTTGGCCGGGGCCTTGGTGAGGCACTCGTCGATGATGTGCGCGATCACGCCGTAGCGCTCACCGGTGATGATGGACTCAGCGTCATCGTCGCAGTCCTGCTCGCACTGGGCGACCAGCTGCTCCACGCGAGCGGCCTTCTCCTTGGTGAGGTTGATGAGCTTGCAGGCGTCCGCGTCGCGCTCGAACAGTTTGACGGCGTAGTAGCGACGCTTGTTAGCAGGAACGCTGGCTGGCAGGTTGTTCTCGATGTGGTCCAGAACGTCCTCGATGGAGGAATCAAACTTGTGCTCCGGCACCTGGCCCTTGGAAGCAGCAGACTTCTTTACCTGCTCGAAGAGCTCCTTGATGCCCTTGTTCTTAAGAGCGGAGATCATCATAACCGGGCAGCCGAGCTTCTTGGAAAGCTTGTCGGTGTCGATCTTGTCGCCGTTCTTCTCGACCAGGTCGGCCATGTTGAGGGCAACGACCACGGGCAGGCCGGTCTCGATGACCTGAAGTGCCAGGTACAGGTTGTGCTCCAAGTTGGTGGCATCGACGACTTGGACGACAACATCGGGCTCGCCGCTCATGAGGTAATCGCGCGAGCATTGCTCCTCGGGGCTGTAGGGGGAAAGCGAGTAGATGCCAGGGAGGTCCGTGATGGTAACGTTCTTGTCGCTTAGGAGCTTGGCCTCCTTTTTCTCAACCGTAACGCCGGGCCAGTTGCCAACGTAGCCGT
>CAUBWQ010000261.1 GCA_958439775.1 uncultured Collinsella sp.
GCTGCTCGAGCCGATCATGGCTGTCGAGTTCGAGACCCCCGAGTAGTACATGGGCGACGTTATGGGCAACCTCTCCGGTCGCCGCGGCAAGATCGAGGGCATGGAGGATCGCAAGAACAGTAAGCTCATCCGTGCCAAGGTGCCGCTGGGCGAGAGGTTCGGTTACGCTACCGACCTTCGCTCCCAGACCCAGGGCCGTGCATCCTACACGATGCAGTTCGACTCTTATGAGCCCGCGCCCAAGTCCATCGTGGACGAGGTCATGAGCAAGAACGCCTAAGTTCGAGCTCCCTGTTACGTAATCCGCGAGAACATCTCTCGCACTCTTTGGAGGTTTAAGTTGGCTACCCAGAAGATCCGCATTCGCCTCAAGGGCTATGATCACGAGGTCGTCGATCAGTCCGCGAAGCTCATCGTCGAGACCGCTCAGAAGACCGGCGCTCGCGTTTCCGGTCCTGTCCCCCTGCCCACTGAGCGCAACCTGTACACGGTTATCCGCTCGCCGCACGTGAACAAGGACTCCCGTGAGCAGTTCGAGATGCGCACTCACAAGCGCCTCATCGACATCCTCGACCCCACCTCGGGCACCGTTGATTCGCTCATGCGTCTCGACCTCCCCGCTGGCGTCGACATTGACATCAAGCTCTAAGCGATATTGCTCATAGCTTAAAGGGCCCCGCTGCCGTTACGGTAGCGGGGCCCTTTTGTTTTGAATGATGGTTTGGACTGCCGGGTAATGCTGCCGAGCCGATGGCTGCGGCGCCCTAATCGCTTAAGTGGCGCAAAGACGCCTCCTCAAAATGGAAGAAACGCAAGCCGTCTTTCGTTTCGATGCACGCGCGACCAAAGCCATCGACCGTTTTAAAGATGCCTCGCGCCAGCTCGTCTCCAGCGGGGGAGCGGGCGATAACGTGCTCTCCAATCCAATTGAGGTGAGCGACATATTCGCCGTGGACGGGCGCGAGCGGTCCGGTGTTTTCTTCCATGGAGTTGAGGCGTTCTGCCCAGGCATCTACGGCGTCTATAACGGCGTGATAGACCTCATCAAGGAGCATGTCGACGGTAGGAACGTTTTCGTTAAGGTCCGAGAGGCCAATTGCCGCCAGGCCGCCATCGGGCACCTCCTGGGGCGTGTAGTTTACGTTGACGCCAATGCCGCAGACGGCGAAGGGCCCGCCCTCGTTGTCACGAGCCGCCTCGACTAAGATGCCGCCAAGCTTATGTCCTCGTGCGACGAGGTCGTTGGGCCATTTGAGGCCGATCTCGTTAGCAAGACCCTGCTTTTCGAGCGCCTCGAGCACCGCTAGGCCGCTGACGGCGGCAAGACCAGAGTACTTTGCAGGATTAACGCATGGACGCAGGACAATCGAAAGCAATAGGTTGCCGGCGGTTGAATCCCACTTGTGGCCGCGCCGGCCGCGTCCTGCCGTCTGAGCCCGGGCGGCAAGTCCTGTGCCGTGCGGCGCTCCTTGTTTTCCTGCTTCGAGCAGGTCATCGTTGGTCGATCCGGTTACGTCGACTATCGTTAATTTGGCATCCATAGCGGCTGCTACCTCCTTAATGAATAAGTGAATAACGCAATAGTGTCGTGAGGCAGACACAATGTGAAGCCTTTGTCGCATTTGGACAATTTAATGTTAACACGTCAACAATGACTAAAATGCGCTATCCTCTCTTGGTCGATGTAAACACGTCAACAACTCAAAGGAGGTTAGTGATGGGTTTCACGATACTGGGAACGGGCTCGGCGCTTCCCGAGCGCAGCGTTTCCAACGACGAGCTGTCCGAGTTCCTGGACACCTCGGATGAGTGGATTTTTACCCGTACGGGGATCAAGAGCCGCCATGTGTGCACCGCCGAGTCACTCGACGACCTTGCCGTGGCAGCGAGCGAGCAAGCGCTCCAGGCGTCCGGACTCGATGCGAGCCAGCTGGATCTGATCGTCTGCTCGACGACGACGGGCGATCATCTCGTCCCTGCCGAAGCGTGCGCCGTTGCTGAGCGCCTGGGTGCCACATGTCCAGCCTTCGACGTTTCGGCGGCTTGTGCCGGCTTCGTATTTGCGCTCGATGTCGCCGAGGGCTATATCGCTCGAGGACGAGCCAAGCATGTGCGTGTCGTTGCCTCCGAGCAGATGACGCGCGCCCTTGACTGGTCAGACCGCGCCACGTGCGTGCTCTTTGGCGACGGCGCGGGCGCTGCAGTGATAGGGGCTGGGGGAGACAACCCCCTTGCCGTTGAGCTTTCGACGGCGCCCGACGTCGAGACGTTGCGCGTTCCCGGTCTGGTCGGCACCTCGCCGTTTAAGGACTCCGCAGATAGCGCGAGCGTGCTGTCCATGAATGGTCGCCGCGTGTTCAAGTTCGGCGTCAACGCCATCTGCGACACGGTCCATAAGCTTGCGATCGATGCGGGCATTTTGGTCGAAGACATCGATCATTTTGTATTCCATCAGGCTAACGAACGAATCCTGAGCCAGGCGGTCAAGCGCCTGGGCGTGCCGGACGAGCGCGTGGTTCGCACGTTGCGCGAGACCGGCAACATTTCGAGCGCATGCATTCCGCTTGCCCTCGACCGGCTGGCAAATGCCGGTGCACTTCACACAGGCGACACCATCGCCTTGGTTGGATTTGGCGCCGGTCTGGATATAGGTGGCTATCTGCTTCGTTGGAAGTAGTCGCACATAGGAAATAAAAA
>CAUBWQ010000262.1 GCA_958439775.1 uncultured Collinsella sp.
GAAAGGAACGTTGCGGCTGCCGGCAGAGAGCACTAGATGGCGAATACCGTACTCCTTGAGCAGGGCGATGATGATCTGGTATGACTTTAACTCCGTATACATGCGGAGACCTCCTTCTTAAGATAGGCACGTGCAGCCTCGCGGCCCGCACGAACGACGGCATCGGTGGTGTCCCAGTCTACGGGTGCGTCCAGGGTGGCGACGAGCTCTCCCGCCCCAGCTGCAGCACGGGAAGTCAGGCCCAGGCGGCTCAACAGATCGGTGAGCTTCTCGGAGTTACCGTAGCCCGAACTCCTCACGAAGGAGGCGAAAGGCGTGTGGGAGATGGTCGAGAAAATGGTGCCGTGGAAGGTGTCAGTCACCACAGCCTCAGCATGCTTGAAGTAGGCGAGCACCTCAAAGGGCGTGCAATCCACGAAGCGATCGCAGACGCCCTGCACCCCACCGATATTGAGCACCTTGAGGCCGCGCTGGTCGGCGTAGGTGCGCACGGTGGCGCACTCCTCGGGCGTGAGGCGGCCAGAGTAGCCGTATGCGATCATGTAGCGGTCCTCGTCGACCTCGGCGGGAATCAGCCCGCACTCACCAAAAAAGTCGTAGGCGAGCACCGGGTCCAAGTTGAAGGTCGGTGCTTCCCCCGTAAGTGACTCGACAATGGCGCCCGTGTTGGCATCGCGAGCCGAGACGGCGTCGAGACGCTTTAGGTAGCCCGCAACCTCTTCGCACTTGCCGTAACGGTCAAGCTTGTCGAGCGTGGTGTTGCCGAAGGAAGCGGCGTAAGTCACCTTGCGTCCGGCGCGCAACCCGGTGCCGAAAAGCGCGGGCGTGAAGCCGACATTAGCGTTATCCTGCACACAGTTGAACACCTCGTCGCTGCCGATGACCAGGAGGTCGATGTCGGGGTCAAGGTTGGGCTCCTCAGTGACGCCGAGCATCGGGTAGAAGCGCTGGGCGTAGGTGCGTTTGTAGCGGATGAAGGCGAGCTTGTCCCTGAGCGGAGCGTCGTAGCGGAATACCTCAAGGACCTTCTCCGCCTTGCGGGCGACGCCCTTCTTCGATGACGGGGACGTGACCAGGCACTTGCCAGGCTCGTAGTCAACGAACTGCACATCGCAGCCAAGGGACTCCAGGATGGACTTCAGGCCGAAAGCCTGCAGGAAGGACCCGTAGTTGTAGATCCTCTGCATACTGAGTATGCCGGCGCGGGGTTTAGTCATGCGGTTAAATTCCTTCTATCAGTCTCTCGAGCTCTCGGCAGAACTCGGCGTTGTGGCTCTTAAAAGTGACGCCGCGCGAGAGCTCGCGGGCGCGATCGATAGCGGCGGAAAGGTCCATCACGTCGTAGACGGGCACGATCCCGCCCTGGCGCTCCGCGACGATGCGCACGAAGTCGGCCTGATGGTTGTTCACGTGCTCGTCAAGGTCGCCCCTGCGGGGCACAACGACGGGTACCTTGCCTGCAGCCATGGCCTCGATGAAGCTTGAGGGGCCGCCGTGCGTGATCACCACATCGGCACCCTCCATGAAGCTCTTCATCTGTCGGAACGGCACGAACTGCGAGTGATCGCAGTGGACGGGCTCGTACGTCGAGTAACCCGTCTGGATATAGACAGGTTCATCGAGCGTCCCGTCCGCCTTGAGATCGTCAACCGCCTTGACCAGGCGGTCGAACTGCTGCTCGTGGGTGCCCACGGTCACGAATACCATGCGCGTCCCTCCCTAGAAGATAGAGCCGAGGTCAACGGCGCTCTTGTAGACATCGAGCTGTTCTGGCCACTGCACTACGAATAGGTCGGCCACGCCGTTGAGCATGCGACCGGTCATCGTGGGCTTATCCACGCGGTCGAAGACCTCCACGTAGACACATTTGGACCCGAGCATCTTTCCGATCAGGAAGAACGGCACAGCAACCGCGGCACCGGAGCTGATGATCAGATCGGGACGCTCCTTGCGGAGCACCTTCCAGGCGAGAACCGTGTTCTTCAGCAGGTTCGGGATGTTGCGGTTCGTCGGATAATGGCAATGGTAGACGCGCTCCCCCTCCAGCAGGGAGTTCGCGTCCTCCTTGTCGAAGGTCACCCAGAACCGATCAGCAGCGCGCTCCCACACGGATCTCAGGAGCCACATGTGCGTGAGGTGCCCGCCGCTCGAGCTGGGGATGCAAATCTTGGCCTTGGAAAGGTCCATGCTAAGCCGCTCTCCATTCAAATAAGTAATTAAACGCGTTTGTTCACATAGCCCTCGGTAGCGTTATCCCGAGGGATGATCCTGCAGGGGTTCCCGATAACAATCGAGTGGCTCGGCACGTCGCAGTTCACATAGCTGTTGGGGGCAATCAGCACATCGTCCCCAATCGTTACAGCTCCGACAACGGTAGAGTTGACGCCGAGCCAAACACAGTCACCGAGCACCGGAGCTCCCTTGCGCTTGCCGCGGTTCTCCTGCCCAATCGTCACACCCTTGTGGATGTTGCAATTTCGACCGATAACCGCATCGGGGTTCACGGTGATACCGTAAGCATGACCGATGTAGAACCCCTCCCCGATAGTCGCTTGTCCCGGTATCTCAAGGCCGTAATGCGCCTGCATCTTCTTTCGCAGGAAGCGCCACATGGGGTTATGGGAGGATTGGCATTTGCGAAGTAGCCAGACGAAACGGAGGGAATGGCTACCAAGAATCGACCCTCCCCCAAAACG
>CAUBWQ010000263.1 GCA_958439775.1 uncultured Collinsella sp.
CCCGATGACCGCCCCCAAGACCATCAACCTCGATCTCGAGAAGATCGCCGACTGGCAGTCCAAGGGCGCTCAGCTCACCGACGCTGTCGCTGCTCTGGTCAAGGCCGCCAACGAGGGCGAGAAGACCGAGACCGTCGTCAAGAAGTCCAAGAAGCAGCTCGCCAAAGAGGCCGAGGCCGCTAAGGCTGCCGCTGAGGCCGCTGAGGGCGCCGAGGAGTAAATCGTGCCTGAGGTTGACGCTGCACAGCTCGAGGGTGAGGCAATGCTCTCAGATCGCATCGCCGATCTCGTCGAATATCTCGTTGTTCAGATCGTCGACGACCCGGATTCCGTGAGCCTTGAGGTCATCGACGGTGACGACGCCTCCACGATTGAGGTTTCGGTTGCCGAGGATGACGTCGCTAAGGTCATCGGCCGTCGTGGCCGTACCATCAAGGCCATTCGCACGCTCGCCCGTGCACTGGCCGCTCGCCTCGACACTGCTGTCGAGGTAGAGGTTCTGGGCTAGGACCTTGAGGTCCCAGTACAAAAACATCGCCCGTGTGGTCAAGCCGCACGGAAGGAAGGGGGAGGTCCTCGCGCAGCCGCTGCGGGGGCTTCCTTCTGTATTAGAGCCTGGTATGCGCGTCGCCCTGACGCCGCCGGCGCTCAAGCGCGACCGCTTTTGCACGGTCGTGTCCGTCACCGATACGGGCGATGGCGATCTGGTCTCGTTTGAGGGCATTGACGACTTGACGGCCGCCGAGGGCATCACGGGATGCTACGTGCTGGCAAATCGTGACGATTTTGAGCTCGATTCGCTCGACGCTGCCTATACCGACCTGATGGGTCGCGAGGTGGTCGACGAGCGCTTCGGTTCGCTCGGCACGATCGTTGAGATCATGTCGACGCCCGCTAACGATGTTTGGGTTGTCGAGGGTGATCGGTACGGCGAGGTACTGATTCCCGTGATCGAGCAGGTCGTGCTCGATCTTCCTGATGCAGGAACAATTTCCGTCCACGTGATGGACGGCCTGATCGATATGGACAAGTAGGGAGGACAACATGCTGATTGAGACCCTTTCGGTCTTTCCCGAGATGTTTGAGCCCGTCATGTCCACGTCGATTTTGGGCCGCGCCCGCAAGGCCGGCCTTTTTGATTTTAAGGCGTATAACCTGCGCGACTGGACGCACGACCGTCATCGTACCGTCGATGACGAGCCGTACGGCGGCGGGCAGGGCATGCTTATGAAGGTCGAGCCCATTGCCGAGGCAATCGAGGCTATTAGCTCCGAGGGTCCCAAGCCCACCGTGGTGTTCTTCACCCCCTGTGGCGAGCCCTTTACGCAGCATGTGGCCGAGCGCCTGCTCAAAAGTGAGCGCCTGCTGTTTGTGTGCAGCCGCTACGAGGGCGTCGACGAGCGCGCGTATGCGTATGCCGATGAGCGTCTGTCGATTGGCGACTATGTGCTTACGGGCGGCGAGCTGCCCGCTATGGTCGTGGCCGATGCCGTCGTACGGCTCATTCCCGGAGCCTTGGGCGACGAGATGAGCAACGTGGACGAGTCCTTCTCGACCGCCGAGGACGGTGGCCTGCTCGAGTACGCGCAGTACACCCGCCCCGCCGAGTTCAACGGCGAGGGCGTGCCGCCGGTGCTCGTAAGCGGCGACCACGCCAAGGTCGATGCCTGGCGTCGCAAGAACGCCATCGAGCGCACCTGCCGCTGGCGTCCCGATCTGATCGAGACGGCGCGCCTTACGCCCCAGGAGCGTGCGTACGCGCAGGAGATTTTGGACGCTTCGTATTCGCAGAGCGAGGAGTGAGAATGGTTCCATCGCAGCATTCCGCGTTGAGGGGCGCTTTTGAGTGGATCGCGGTCATCGCGATCGCATTGGTCGCCACCTTCTTGATTCGCTCGTTTGTGGTCGAGCCCTTTGTGGTGCCCACCGGCTCCATGGAGTCCACGATCGAGATTGGCGACCAGATCCTGGCACAAAAGGTGAGCCTCGAGCTCGGTCAGCCCGTCAAGCAGGGCGATATCGTGGTGTTTCACAACCCCGATGGCACCTCCGAGCATGATGTTCTTGTCAAACGTGTTATTGCCACGGCCGGCCAGACGGTCGACCTGCAGGATGGCAAGGTGGTCGTTGACGGCCAAGCGCTCGACGAGGACTATACGACGGGCATGAGCTGGCCACTTTCGGTCCAAGCGCCCGGTGCTCAGGTAAGCTATCCCTACACCGTTCCCGACGGGTGCGTGTGGATGATGGGCGACAACCGCCACAACTCTGCCGACTCACGCTACTTTGGTCCCGTCGATCGCTCTGATTTGATCGCTGTGGCGCTTGTGCGCTACTGGCCGCTCAACCGCATCGGCGCTATCGACTAAAAACCGCTATAGTACAGTACCTAACCGTGTAATCGTTTCGACGAGGGGATATTAGAGGCATGAACGCTTCATCGCTTTCCTTCCAAGACATCATCCTGCGCCTCCAGCAGTACTGGGGCGAGCAGGGCTGCGTCATTATGCAGCCCTATGACTCCGAGGTCGGTGCCGGTACCTTCCATACCGCGACCACGCTGCGCTCGCTCGGTCCCGCCGAGTGGCGCACCTGCTATGCGCAGCCCTGCCGCCGTCCCGCCGACGGCCGCTACGGCGAGAACCCCAACCGCATGCAGCACTACTATCAGTTCCAGGTGCTCATCAAGCCTTC
>CAUBWQ010000264.1 GCA_958439775.1 uncultured Collinsella sp.
AGGTCAGCGCCCTTTCGTTTCACGTCACCTTGTCTCAAATGCGGCCCGCTCGCTGCCGTTCCCAAGACATCGGCGTTGCCTTGCTTCGGGAATGCGGCAGATAGGGACGTTCCTTTTCTGCCGGCAGTTTGGGACGCTCCTTACGGAGCACCCCCCCTCCACAGCGCCTATGCCAGCTTGTCGATTTGCCCAATCTCCCAGAGTGGAATGTTGACGAGCGTGCCCTCGTCTCTATATGCCGCTAACGATGTTCTCACGCAGCGCTCGAGCTTGAACTTCTCGCAGGCAATCCTCAGGCTCTTTGCTTTGAGATTCTCTGCCGCCTTTACCTCGAGCGGAAGCACGGTCCCCGCATGGTCGATGGCAAAGTCAGTCTCTGCATTGCCGGAGGAGGATGACCAATACGCGGGAGTTTTGCCTTGGAGCAAAAGCTCCTGTGCGACGTATTGCTCGGTCAGCGAGCCTTTGAACTCGGTAAAAACAGCGGATCCGTTAAGAACGATGGCTGGCGTGAGGCCGGAGAGTGCTCCGAGGATGCCGGTGTCGATGCAGAACAGCTTGAAGCCCGAGAGGTCCTCGTAGCTTGTGAGCGGTGCTCTTAGGGTGGAAACACGTGGTACCTTATGAACGATTCCGTAGTCCGTGAGCCACTGGAGGCTTTCCTCGAAATCGCGTGCGCGCGCCCCGGGACGAAGCGCGCCGTAGACGAACTTCTTGTTTTCCTTTGCGAGCTGGCCGGGAAGGGATTTCCAAACCAGCCTCATGCGCTCGACGATGCGGGCTGGCGCATGCTTGCCAAAATCGGATTCATAAGCTTCGATGATTTGCTGCTGAAGCCTGCGGGCCTCGATGAAATCGTGGGAGGCGGCGAAAGCGGAGACAACTTCTGGCATACCGCCGACAACGAGGTATTCCTTGAGCAGGCGCTCGAGCTTTTCGGAAACGTTTGTCAGCAGGTCCATGTCTGCGGCAAGGATGGCGTCAGCGAGCGGGTTGCCGTCGACGGCACGAACGAACTCGGCAAACCCCATGGGGCGCATGGTGAGCTGGTCAATCTTGCCGACGGGGAACGACTCGTTTTCGCGTCGGAGCGCGAGCCCCATATAGGAGCCGGCTGCCACGATATGGTATTCCGGCGCCAGCTCGTTGAAGTATTTGAGCGAGGTGATGCCGCGCGGTGCCTCTTGGATTTCGTCGAAGATGATGAGCGTGTCTGTCGGCGTTATGGTCTGGCCGCGCAGGAGCTCTATCTGGGAGATGATGCGTTTGGGGTCAAGGCTTCCGTCGAACAGCGAACGTGCGCCCGGTTCGAGCATAAAGTCGAAACGGATGACGTTTTGATACTGCTGGCCTGCGAATTCGTTGAGAAGCCAGGTTTTTCCCGTCTGGCGGGCCCCCTTAAGCAGGAGGGGCTTGCGGTTTGCCCTAGATTTCCAAGCGATGAGTTCGTCCATTAGCTGTCGCTGCATACTGCCCCCTAACGATCATGGTTAGTATAAGACCGTCTTGGTCTTTCCATCGAAAAATGTGGGAGTAAACCACGTTTTTCCATCGAATAATGTGTGAGGTAACCACGCTTTTACATCGAATAATGCGGGAGTTTAGGTCGGCACCTGGGGACGTTCCTTCTCTGCCGGCAGTTTGGAACACTCCTTGTTTTGGTGCAAATTAGCTACCCTTGCATCAGAAAACGGCGCCCGCCGGCGATGTTGCCGGCGGGCGCCGTTGTCGTGTAGGCGCTATTTGTTAAGTGCGTGCGTTCGAGCTCGCGTGCTACAGCGAGTCGATAAAGCGCTGTTGGGCGGCGCGGCCGGCTTCGTCCCACTTAAAGACGCCGGCGTTGTCGAGCACGTGGCCAAACACCACGCCGACCTCCTCGTGCAGGATATCGATGGCGTTGTCGGCCGTAAGCTCGTCGGCGCGGCGAGCAAAGACGTCCTCGGCCCACGCGGCATGGCTGCGACAAAGATCATCGACCTCGAGCGCACCGGCAAAATCGTAGCTGGCATCGACCTTGGCTGCCAGCAGATGCTCACGGACAGCGCCAAGCTCGGGAACCAGGCGCGGCGGCAGAATGGCCAGGCCCATGACCTCGATCAGGCCGATGTTCTCCTTCTTAATGTGGTGGTACTCGGCATGCGGGTGGAACACGCCCAGCGGATGCTCGTCGGTCGTGATGTTGCAGCGAAGCGCCAGGTAGGCCTCGTAGATTTCGCCGCCGGCATTTCCGCGAGAGTCGACGCGGCGGATGACGGGCGTCACGGTGTTGTGGGCCACACCGTCAGCCGTGTATGCGATGACGCCCACAGACTCATCGGTCCACTCGCGCCAGGCGAGGATAATCTTCTCGGCAGCGTCGAGCAGCTGAGCGCGGTCATGCGAGCGCAGGCGCAACACCGAGAGCGGCCACTGCAGCACGGTACCGCTGACCTGGTCAAAACCGGGCACGCTAAACTGCGAGACCTCGGCGGCATGCATCATGGGGAACTCGTGCGCGCCGCCCTGGAAGTGGTCGTGCGACAGAATCGAGCCGCCCACGATGGGCAGGTCGGCGTTGGAGCCAATAAAGTAGTGCGGGAACAGGTCGACAAAGTCGAGCAGGCAGGTCAGCCCCTTGCGGTTGACGTGCATCGGACGATGCTCGGAGCTCATGGCAATGCAGTGCTCGTTAAAGTACGCGTACGGGCTG
>CAUBWQ010000265.1 GCA_958439775.1 uncultured Collinsella sp.
CATCAGCCGCGAGCCGCGCGTCTACCCCGGCGCCAACCGCACCTCGCTCATGATTACCACGGCCAACGAGCCGGGCGCACTCTAT
Organism: uncultured Collinsella sp.; assembly: GCA_958439775.1. Lineage (GTDB taxonomy): Bacteria > Actinomycetota > Coriobacteriia > Coriobacteriales > Coriobacteriaceae > Collinsella. The sequence goes on from CAUBWQ010000265.1 coordinate 86, forward strand.
CGCGTACTCGAGCGCTTCTACGCGCTCAATATCAACCTCATCAAGCTCGAGAGCCGCCCCATCCCCGGCCGCGACTTTGAATTTATGTTCTACTTTGATCTGGACTGCCCCTTTGGCAGCAAGGCCCTCGACGACCTGCTCGATTCTATCGACGACGTGTGCGAGAGCTTCACCTACTTTGGCAGCTACACGGAGGTGCTCTAGATGACCGATACCGCCGCAACCCGCCCCTACGGAGTGTTGGGCCGCGTGCTGGGCCACAGCTACACCCCGACCATCTACAAAGAGCTCGCGGGGGTTGAGTACGTGCGTTTTGAGCGCGAGCCTGAGGACCTCGCGGCCTTTATGACGGGCGACGAGTGGGAGGGCACCAACGTGACCATCCCCTACAAGCGCGCCGTCATGGAGTATCTGGACGAGCTGAGCCCGCTCGCCGAGCGCATGGGCAACGTCAATACCATCACGCGCCTGCCCGACGGCCGCCTGCGCGGCGATAATACTGACTACTTCGGTTTTCAGTGCCTTGTCGAGGAGCTGGGGGTTGAGGTCGCCGGCAAGAAGGCTCTCGTGCTCGGAGCCACTGGTGGCGCCGGCACCACGGCAAGTATGGTGCTGGGAGACCTGGGCGCCATCGTCGTGCCCGTGGGCCGCACGAGCGAGGTCAACTACGAAAACATCGCGCAGCAGTCCGACGCGGCGCTGCTCGTCAACTGCACGCCCGCCGGCATGTTCCCCCACTGCCCCGACGCTCCCTGCAAGCTCGAAGGACTCGATGCGCTCGAGGGCGTCATCGACATTGTCTACAACCCCGCTCGCACGGGACTCATGCTCGAGGCCGAGCGTCGCGGCATCCCCCGCATCGGTGGTCTGCTCATGCTTGTGGCACAGGCGGCACAGGCCGTTGAGCGCTATACCGGCCAAGTCACCCCGCGCAAGCGCATCTTGAACGTAACGGAGCGTCTGTCCCGCCGCGAGCAAAACATTGCCCTGATCGGCATGCCGGGTTCGGGCAAGACCCGCGTGGGCGAGCAGATCGCCCTGCTCACGGGTCGCGAGCACATCGACCTCGATCGCGCCCTCGAGGAGCGCCTGGGCATGCCCTGCGCCGACTTTATCGTCAAGTGCGGCGAGGCGGCCTTCCGTGAGCAGGAGACGGCAGCGCTGGCCAACATCTCCAAGCGCAGCGGCTTGGTGCTCTCCACCGGCGGCGGCGTGGTTACGCGCGACGAGAACTACCCTCTGCTGCACCAAAACAGCCAGATCGTGATGCTCAACCGCAAGCTCGACGAGCTCGCCCACAAGGGCCGCCCCATCACCGCGCGCGACGGCATCGACAAGCTGGCCGAGCAGCGTATGCCGCGCTACCGCGCCTGGGCCGACTACATCATCGACTCACGCGACTGCGCCGCCAACACCGCCCATGCCCTCCTCGACACCCTCCCACCCGCTCTCTAACCAAAACCACCACAAAGGGGACAGGCTCCTTTGCGGTGGTTTTTCAACCGCAAAGGAAGCAACCATGAAAGCACTCGTCATTAACGGCCCCAACCTCAACATGCTCGGCATTCGCGAGCCAGGCATCTACGGCAGCGACAACTACGACCGCTTAGTGCAGATCTGCCAGGAGGCAGGCGCCGCACAGGGCTTCGACGAGGTCGAGGTCTTCCAGTCTAACCACGAGGGCAGCATCGTCGACAAGATCCAGGAGGCCTACGGCAAGGTCGACGGCATCGTCATCAATCCGGCGGCCTACACGCACACGAGCGTGGCAATCCTCGACGCACTCAAGGCCGTCGCCATCCCTACCGTCGAGGTCCACATCAGCGCCGTCGAGACCCGCGAGGACTTCCGCCAGGTGAGCTATGCACGCCTAGCCTGCTTCGCCACCATCACCGGCGAGGGCCTGAAGGGCTACGCACACGCGCTAGAGCTGCTGAGGGAGTATCTCGAAAAGTAAAATGCCAACCCCAACAAACAGCAGCGGCTTGCTCGCGCTCGGCTCCAGCAGCACACAAGATGAAAAAAGCCCAGACCACCAAGCGGTCTGGGCTTAATAAACGATGGTGCTCCATGGCGGATTCGAACCGTCGACCTTGGGATTAGAAGTCCCCTGCTCTATCCAACTGAGCTAATGGAGCAAATAGCCGCACGCCCAAGCAAGCGCAAGCCTGTCAGGCGCAAGTAATTATAACCTAGTTGAACTGCTCGCGATACGCCTTGCAGACCTCATCAACCGGGCCGTCCATGCGAAGGTCACCCTTCTCAATCCAAACGGCACGCTGGCAGATGCGCTCAACCTGCTCCATAGAGTGCGAAACGAACAGAACCGTCACGTCGCCGCTCTGGATAAAGTGCTGGATACGGTCCTCGCACTTCTGCTGGAAGAACACATCACCGACGGACAACGTCTCGTCAACGATCAGAATATCGGGCTCGGTAATCGTCGCGATTGCAAAGGCGATACGCGCCACCATGCCCGAGGAGAAGTTCTTAAGCGGCATATCGACAAAGTTCTGCAGCTCAGCGAATTCGATAATGCCGTCAAAGTTGGCATCGATGAACTCCTTGGTATAGCCGAGCAGGGCGCCGTTCAGATAGATGTTC
>CAUBWQ010000266.1 GCA_958439775.1 uncultured Collinsella sp.
AAAACTCAGCAGCGTGCCGTCGATATCGAAAAACGCAGCCTTGATCATCCTCGTCTACTCCTCGCCCTCGAGCTTCTCGCTCGCCTCGAGCCACGCCATCTCCAACTCGTCCATGGCGGCGTGGGCCTCGTCGATCTTTGCCTGCTGCTCGCCGAGCGCGGTGTAGTTGGTCGGATCGACCTGGGCCATGGCGGCCTCGGCCTCCTCCACGCGGGCGCGCTGCGTCTCCATCTTGCGCTCGAGCGAGCTCACCTCACGGCGAAGCTTTTGACGTTCGGCGTTGGAAAGGCCGTTGGGCTGACCGCTCGACTTGGGCTTTTCGGCCGCAGCCGCCGCGGCACCGGTGTCGAACGTGCCGGTCTTGGCGCTCGGCGCGCCCACGGGCTCGCCCTCGGCCGTGGCGTTGCACAGGCGCAGGTACTGGTCGACGCCGCCGGGCATATGCGTAAGATGGCCATCGAGCAGTGCCCACTGCTGGTCGGTCACGCGCTCCATGAGGAAACGGTCGTGCGTCACCAGAATCAGCGTGCCGGGCCAGCCGTCGAGCAGATCCTCGACAATCGCGAGCATGTCGGTATCCAGGTCGTTGCCGGGCTCGTCCAGGATGAGTACGTTGGGCTCGTCCAGGATCGTCAGCAGCAGAGACAGGCGACGGCGCTGGCCGCCCGAAAGATCGCCGATGCGGCTCCAGAGCTGCTGCGTCGTAAAGCCCAGACGCTCGCAGAGCTTCTCGGGCGAAGTCTCCTTGCCGTCGATGACGTAGTACTTCTTATAGTGGCTGAGCACCTCGCGGATCGTGTCGCCCATGTAGGGCTCGAGCTCCTCGAGCTGCTGCGACAGCACGCCAAAGCGCACCGTCTGGCCGATCTTCACGCGGCCGCGCAGGGGCGCGATCTTGCCCTGAATCACGTCGAGTAGCGTCGACTTGCCGGCACCGTTCTCACCCAAAAGACCATAGCGGTCGCCCGCACCGATGAGCCAGGTCACGTCGGAGAGCACCTGCTTGGGCGCGCCGTCGGTATCCGTATAGCCGGCGTCCACGTCGACCACGTCGATAACCTGCTTGCCCAGGCGGCTCACGGCCAGGCGCTTGAGCTCCAGCTCGTCACGCACGGGCGGCACGTCGGCAATCAGCTCGCGGGCGGCCTCCACGCGAAACTTAGGCTTGGTGGAACGGGCCTGGGCGCCGCGGCTCAGCCACGCGAGCTCCTTGCGCGCCATGTTGCGACGGCGCTCCTCGGTGACGGCGGCCATGCGGTCGCGCTCCACGCGCTGCAGGATGTAGGCCGAGTAACCACCCTCGAAGGGGTCGACCTGGCCGTCGTGGACCTCCCACATGCTGGTGCAGACCTCGTCCAAGAACCAGCGGTCGTGCGTGACCACGAGCATCGCGCCCTGACCGCGCTGCCAGCGGGCCTTTAAGTGACGCGCGAGCCAGTTGATGGTGCGCATGTCCAGGTGGTTGGTGGGCTCGTCGAGCATGAGCACGTCGTAGTCGCCGATCAACAGGCGCGCGAGGTCCACACGACGGCGCTGGCCGCCCGAAAGCTCGCCCACCGTGCCCTCCCAGGGCACATCGCTAATGAGGCCGGCGAGGATCTGGCGTGTGCGGGGGCTCGACGCCCACTCGTACTCGGGCATGTCGCCCACGACGGCATGATGCACGGTATCGGTGTCGACAAGCTGGTCCTTTTGGCCGAGCAGACCGATCGTCGTGCCGCGGCGGTGCGTCACGCGGCCATCGTCGGGCTCCAGCGTGCCGGCGAGCACGCTCAGCAGCGTCGACTTGCCGTCGCCGTTTTTACCGACAATACCAATGCGGTCGCCCTCGCCCACGCCGAGCGTCACGCTATCGAAAATATGCTTGGTGGGAAACTCTAGGCTGATGGAATCGCATCCCAAAAGAATCGCCATATGCCCTGCTCCTTCGTAGAAATTCAACGTTGTCCATGATAGCAGCGAGCCCCACCCCAAACCACCACGAAGGCGCCTGTCCCCTTTGTGGTGGTCGTTTCGGTCGCAGAGCAAAAGGCGGGCCATCTCCCGCAAGAGATGACCCGCCTCTCCAATCAGTCCTGCGGCAACCGTGGCCGCTGCAGGCCTCAAGCATGTCCCGGACTAGGAGAACATGCCGGTGAGGTAATCATTCAGCCGGTTATCCTTGGGCCGTTGGAAAATCTCGTCAGTCTCGTCGTACTCGACCATATCGCCCATGTAGAAGAACGCCGTGCGGTTGGACACGCGCGACGCCTGCTCCATGTTGTGCGTCACGATAACGATGGCGCGGTCGGCCACGATCGATGACATGAGGTCCTCGATCGCCAGCGTCGAGATGGGGTCGAGCGCCGAGCAGGGCTCGTCGAACAGAATCACGTCGGGGTTGAGCGCCAGCGTGCGCGCGATGCACAGACGCTGCTGCCCGAAAGCGCATAGGCGCTCTTATCGAGCTTGTCTTTGACCTCGTCCCACAGCGCCGCGCCGCGTAAGCTTTCCTCGACCATGCGGTCGAGCTCGTCACGGTCGGTGATGCCGTGGCGCTTGGGCGCAAACGTGATGTTGTCGCGAATGGACTTGCGGAACGGGTTGGGCTGCTGGAACACCATGCCAATGGAACGGCGCAGCTCGTAGGTGTTTTCGGTCTTGG
>CAUBWQ010000267.1 GCA_958439775.1 uncultured Collinsella sp.
TAACAAGGGCACCGTCACCGAGAAGCGCGCGCTCACCGGCGTCGACCTCACCCTGAATGACGGCGACTTTGTAACCGTGATCGGCGGCAACGGCGCCGGCAAGTCCACGCTGCTCAACATGATCGCCGGCGTGTACCCACTCGATTCGGGCGTTATTGAGCTCGACGGCACCGACATCTCGCGCCTGAGCGAGTCGCAGCGCGCCAAGTACCTGGGCCGCGTGTTTCAGGACCCCATGCGTGGTACCGCCGCCGACATGCAGATCGCCGAGAACCTGGCCCTCGCCAAGCGTCGCGGCCAGCGTCGCGGCCTTTCGTGGGGCGTCACCAAGGCCGAGAAAGATGAGTACGTTGAGCTGCTCAAGCGCCTGGACCTTGGTCTGGACACGCGTCTCAACGCCAAGGTCGGCCTGCTCTCGGGCGGCCAGCGCCAGGCACTCACCCTGCTGATGGCCACGCTCACCAGGCCGCGCCTGTTGCTGCTCGACGAGCACACCGCAGCCCTCGACCCCAAGACGGCCTCTAAGGTGCTCAACCTGACCGAGGAGATCGTCGACGAGAACCACCTGACCACGCTCATGGTCACGCACAACATGAACGACGCCATCCGTCTGGGCAACCGTCTGATCATGATGCACGAGGGCCATGTGATCTACGACGTGGCCGGCGACGAGAAGAAGTCGCTCACCGTGGCCGACCTGCTGCAGAAGTTCGAGGAGGTCTCGGGAGGCGAGCTCGCCAACGACCGCATGCTGCTAAGCTAAACCTACCAAAAAGGGACAGGTTTATTTTGGCAGGTTTTATCTGCGCAAACGTCAAAACCGCCGCTAAGGGACAGGCGCCCTTGCGGCGGTTTTCGCATATTATGTCGATAATCCAGCGTCAGCAGGGACCACTGGTTAAGAACTAAGGAAACTGCCTTGAGAAGATCTCTTCCCCGCCGTGCAAACCTTATACCCACCAAGAAGCCCGTCCGAATTTGATCGGACGGGCTTCTTGGTGGGTATCATGGTTGGACGATCATAAGGAGGTTTTCCCTACATGGAATTGTTTGAGCCGATTCTTCATTTCTTTGAGCAACGGTGGGTCCACAACATCATCTGGGCCGTCATCTTGGCGATAGGCACCGCCGTCGCCGCCAAGGTCGTATCCAAGACCCTGAACCATCTGCTTAACCGAGACGATAACCCGCTTCCGGCATCGAGTATCTTCATCAACATCGCACGCGCCGTCATCTGGATGATTGGCGGCAGCTTTATCCTCGACAACTGCTTTGGCATTAACGCAAACGCGCTCGTCGCCGCTCTTGGCGTCGGCGGCATCGCCATCTCGCTCGGCTTTCAGGACACGCTGTCAAACCTTATCGGCGGCATGCAGGTGACCTTTATGGGCATCATCAAACCCGGCGACAATATCGAGGTCGGCGGCGTATCCGGCGTGGTCCAAGACATCACTTGGCGCCATACAACGATTGAGGATGCCTGTGGGCAGACCATCATCGTCCCCAACTCCAATATTTCCAAGAACACACTCGTGCATTTGATGCCCTTTGGGCGCGTGGCCGTCCCCGTCGCGGTGAAAGACCCCTCCAAATGGGCGTCTCTCGATGCGCTAGCAGACGAGCTCGTCAGCGCCACCAAAACGGCCGTTTCGCCAATCTCGGGCTTTGACAAGGAGCCCTACGTGCTCTTTAGCGAAATCGGCGACTTTGGCATCAAGGGCAAGATCATCTTTATCGTCAGCGACGACAGCACCACTTTTACGGCAGCCGACGCCTGCATTCGTGCCATCGCCCCCATCATTGTCTAAATCACCACAAAGGGGACAGGCATCGTTGTAGCGGTTTTCATTCGTGGTACCATGGTTCATATAGTTGTTTAAACGACTAAGGGAGCAACATCATGGAAGAGGCCTATCGTCAAGCACGCAAGCGCGGCGAGCAGGGACGCCGTCGCGCCATTAGCCAAAGCGAGCACCCGTACCTTACGGACCTCGACAGCCTCGTTGCCCAGCTCCCCTTAGGTCAGCGAGAGAATGTCGGCCTAAGGGATATTCCGCTCGAAATGGTCGTCGGCACGGTCACCAAAGGCCGCCAGTCCGCCTTTTCGTGTAACTTTATGCCCCTGCTTCCGTTTAGCACCGAGTTCGCCCGCAAGTGGTCCAACCTCTACGACATCCAGGTGACCGAGGGCTATCGCGACCCCGTCATCGTCACCGAGTTCATGCATCGGTTCTATGTCCAGGAAGGCAACAAACGCGTCAGTGTCCTCAAATTCCTAGACGCCCCGACGGTTTCGGCCAAGGTCACCCGTCTCTACCCCGGCACATGGGATTCCGTCGAAAGCCGCCTGTACGGTGAATTCTGCGCGTTTTGGCGCGTCTGCCCCCTATACGAGATCGAGTTCTCGCGTGAGGGAAGCTACGAAACGCTCGCCAAGATGCTCGGTCAGAACCTTATCGAAAAATGGCCGCAGAAAAAGGTCGACTACCTGCGCCACACCTTCCTGCTCTTTAAGCGCGCCTACCTTCGCGCAGGCGGCGACCACCTGGACATTACGCCTGCCGACGCCATGCTCGTGTACCTCAATGTGTACAACCAGGACCGCCTGCTGGATACGCCAACGGATATCGTCGTAAAC
>CAUBWQ010000268.1 GCA_958439775.1 uncultured Collinsella sp.
GGCGCTGTTCTTTGGCGGCCGCCGTATTCGACCCATCTTTAAGTCCGAGTTCGCCAAGAGCAAGATTGTGCGCTGGGCCTTTAGCCGCGTGGGCGGCATCCCCGTGGAGCGTGGTACTGCAGATATGAAGTGCCTGCGCGCCGCCCAGCATGCGCTGCAGCGCGGCGAGGACGTTCTGATCTTCCCCGAGGGCACGCGCATCCGCTCGCGCGAGATCAAGCCCGAGGTCCACGGCGGTTTTGCGCTCATCGCCCAGATGGGCAAAGCACCCGTCAACCCGCTCGCAATCTGTGGCTGGTCCGACATCACGCCTGCGGGCAAAAAGATCATGCGTCCCAAGAAGTGCTGGATCCGCGCCGGCAAGGCCGTCTCGCTTTCCGATGCACCCGCCGGGCTTAAGCGCACGGAGCGCCTGGCCTGGTTTGAGTCCGAGGCCATGAACCGCGTCTACGCTATGCGAGACGAGCTGTGCGCCGAGCATCCGGGCAGGTTCTAGCCATGAGTGAAAACGTGACGAACACTGCCGCGACTGCGTCCGACCAGGACGGCGCGCCCATCATCGAGATTGCAGCCCACGCCGGCACTTGCTACGGCGTACAGCGTGCGCTCGATATGGCGCTAGCCACCGCGCCGCAGGCAGGGGAGTGCACTCAGGTCCATACCTTGGGGCCGCTCATCCATAACCCCATCGTGGTGCGCGAGCTTGCTGAGGCAGGCGTCGGTCTGGCCGACACCTTGGACGACGCCGCAACCGGCACCGTGATCATCCGCGCCCACGGCGTGGTGCCGCAGGTGATCGATGCCGCTCGCGAGCGTGGCCTTAACGTCGTCGACGCCACCTGCCCTTACGTTAAGAAGGTCCACGTGGCAGCCGAGCGCCTGGTGCGCGAGGGCTACCGCGTGGTGGTCGTAGGCGAGCCAGGTCACCCCGAGGTCGAAGGTATTCTGGGCCACGCCGGCAATGATGCGCAGGTCGTGAGCTGTGCCGCCGACGCCAACGCCTTGTCGCTCAAGGGCAAGATAGGCCTGGTTGTGCAGACCACCCAGACCGCGCAGAACCTCGCCGAGGTCGTGGCTGCCATCACCCCGCGCGTGCAGGAGCTGCGCGTGATCAACACCATCTGCGCCGCCACGAGCGAGCGTCAACAGGCAGCAGCCACACTTGCCAAACGCTGTGATTGCATGGTCGTCGTGGGCGGCAAGAACTCGGGCAACACCCGCCGCCTGGCTCAGATTTGCGCAGACGCCTGCGAGCATACGCATCACATCGAGGAAGCTTCCGAGATCCAGGCCGCGTGGTTTACCGACGCTCACCACATCGGCATCACCGCCGGAGCCTCCACCCCGCAAGAACACATCGAGCGCGCCGTCGAGCGCATCAAGGAGCTTTGCCGCTAATCATGGACCAGACCGTACCCGCATACGCCACCGAGGTGGCCGATTACGGGCGCAGCCGCGACCCCGAGCCGGGTGAGGGCGCGCTCGTTAAGAACGTGCGTCCCGAGTCGCCCGCATGGGATGTGGGTATCGAGCCGGGCATGCGCGTGCTCACGGTCAACGGCGAGCAGCTCACCGACATGATCGTATGGCTTTGGGAGGCCGACGATGATACCGTCGACCTCGAGGTTTTCGACCCACGCGACAACACCGTCACCTCCGTCGAGCTCGACCGCTTCCCGGGCGAGGACTGGGGCCTTGAGTTCGATGGCCCCATCTTCGATGGCATGCGTACCTGTGTGAACGCCTGCGTGTTCTGCTTTATGACGATGCTCCCCAAGGGCGGCCGCTCCACGCTCTATATTCGCGACGACGACTATCGCCTGAGCTTCTTGCAGGGCAACTTTGTCACGCTCACGAACCTCACCGACGAGGACGTGCAAAACGTCATCCAGCGCAACATGAGCCCCATGAACGTGTCGGTCCACGCCGTGAGCCCAGACGTCCGCCGTCGTATGATGGGCCGCAACGCCCAGCGAGGCATGGACGTACTCGAGACCATCATGGCCGCCGGCATAGAGATTCATGCGCAGATCGTGTTGTGTCCCGGCATGAACGACGGCGAGGAGCTGGAAAAGACCCTGCGCTTTTGCGAGGAGCACGAGCAAATTACAAGCCTGGGCATCGTGCCGCTCGGTTTTACCAAGCATCAGAACCGCTTTAGCTGGTCATACAGCGACAAACCCGAGCTGGCACGCGAGACCATCGCCATGATCAGGCCCTTCCAGGATCGAGCCTTCGAGCGCTTTGGCCGCCACACCTTCCAGATGAGCGACGAATTTTATCTGGACGCCGGCATCGATCCTCCCGAGGCGGACTTTTACGACGGTTACCCGCAGTACTACGACGGCATCGGCATGATCCGCTCATACCTAGACGAGACGGACGATGTGCTTGCCGCCGATGCCGAACGACTGGCCCGCGTCCGCGAGGCCATCGCCGCTCGCAGCCAGCACCTGCTGTGCCTCTCGGGCGCCAGCGCACGCGACACCGTGGCACGTTTCGTGGAATCGCCGCAGGGGCTCGCCGGCACGGTCACGGCCATCAAGAATCGCTACTTTGGCGGCAACGTGGACGTGACCGGCCTCATCGTCGCCTGCGACATTCTGGAACAGCTGCCGCAGGACCTCTCGGGGGTTAT
>CAUBWQ010000269.1 GCA_958439775.1 uncultured Collinsella sp.
CGCCCGTGCACTCGACGACCTCAAGGCCGCTGGCTTTTGGGTGGGCGGTGCCTCTGAGCACGCCGAAGGCAGTTGCTGGGATGCACCCTTCGAGGGCCGCGTGGCGCTCGTCATGGGCTCCGAGGGCGACGGAATCTCGCGCCTGGTGCTCGAGAAATGCGACTTTTTGACCAAGCTTCCCCAGCGCGGCATGACCGAGAGCCTCAATGTTGCCCAGGCGACCACGGCGCTGTGCTTTGAGTGGCTGCGCCGCAACGCCGGCGAGCTCATGGGGGAGGAGTAGCGCATGTCCAAAAAGAACCGTGCCAAGTCCAAGGCCAAGCGCTTTGGCGAGGGCTCGGCCAAGCCGATTGTTTCGGCCGCGACCTACGGCGTGGGCGGCAATGCGTTTGCGCAGGCCATCGCCGACCCGGTCTCGACGGTGCACTCCAACAAGCCCGAGCTGCTGGTGGTCGACGGTTACAACGTGATCCACTGCACGCCGCGCTACGAAAAGCTCGTGTACGACCATTCCGACGATCCGTATTCCAGCGACGTCCACGATATGGCGCGCACCGCCCTCATCAACGACGTCGCCGCCTTTGCTCAGGGCCGCTACGAGGCCGTAATCGTGTTTGACGGCGCGGGCAATATCTCCAACGAGCGCCCCAACCTGCCTGCTCGCGGCGTGCGTATCGAGTTTTCGCCGACGGGCGTATCGGCCGATACCGTGGTGCAAAAGCTCTGCATCGAGGCGCGCGAGGAAGGCCGCGCGTGCTCCGTGGTGTCGAGTGACGGCACGATCCAGGCCGTCGTCATGGGCAAGGGCGTCACGCGCATCTCGAGCCGTATGCTGGTGGACGAGATCAAACAGATCGATAACGACGTTCACGAGGCAGAGGAAGCTCCGCAGATCAAGATGACTCTGGGCAGCCGCCTGAGCCCCGATGCCCTGGCCAAGCTCAAGGCCCTTCGCGGGAGGTAGGGGAGTTGGCGGGGCAATGCTGCCTCGCTAACTCCATTCAGCGATGTCGATCATTCTTTCGAGGCGCCACGTTAGCGCCTCTTTTAGATAAGGCAGTCTCGCTGCTAGGGCATCGTTTTTAGACAGAATCTCGATTGCCTCGTCAACGAAGCCTTCGAGTTTGTCGCCGTCAAACCAGCCCATGTCCTCGACGAGCAACATTTGTTTGGCGGGGCTTGAATGAAACTGCGCGCTGGTAAAACTGTGCTCTCCTGCCCGAAGCTCCTCAAGAGAGATGTTGCACCAGAGCGATGACCCCGAATCGAAGATGGGGGCTGGTCTGCAGACCAGTGAGTTGACGTTTCGCACGAGGCCGAAGTTGCGCCAATGACGATCGTAGTTGGCGATGATGTCGTCACACACGATCATGCGGTCAAGGGCATCCTTGACGCCTGTTACCCCGAGTTCCTCGCAGTTTGCTACGTATCGCTCGTAGTCGGTTAGCCGTTCATCTGCGTTTGCGTGCTGGTTTACATAGAACGCGGGGACATACTCTTCTTCATCAGTTAAGAAGACATCGCATATGCTCAGGGCGGAAGTGCCCGTGCCCTCGAGCGAGTAAGGCACATAATCGCAGGCGTTTAGGATGCGACGGTGGAGCGCGGTCGCCACCAGCTCGTTATAAGGTTCCTGGTTTAGATGTGCACCTGCCTTGTGGAGGATTCGACGGTCATCCTCGCATGTCCAGTACTTTTGAAGATTGCCGTCCGAGGTGTTATCGGGCTTTGCGGCAGCTGCCTTGCCCTCTGGGGCGAAGGGCGCGATGCTGAGAGAGACGTCGTCAAAAGCATTATTGAAGAAATTGATATCTTCCCACGCGAGACCGGAGTCTTGGGGCCTGATCCAATACTGGTCGGATAAGGAGAGACCAAGATTTCGCTGTACGAGTTCATCGGGAACATCGACTGCGGCTTCTGCAAGCAGGGAGGCTAGCCCAATGCGTGCGAGCGGGATACCGCGGCCGCGCCACCAGATGCGGAAGGAGTCTAGCGATATGGGGCTATTAGGGCCAAATACTCCAATAGGGGCGTGGGCGTAATCGATGTCGGCACCGATGTGGGTAAAGTCTTTTCGCGATGTGCTGTAGACCAGCTGAGCGACTTCGTACGTGCGGTTCATGAGGGTGAACGCGATCTCGCTCTTACCGTGGCCGCGGCGGGGACGTCCCCCCGTTTTGGTCACAGAGCGGAGTCGCGTGTCGACGCTGTCTTTGTCGATGAGCCATACACCAGAAGCCTTGCGGGCCTCAAGTGCTCCGTTTTTTATGAGCTCCTGCACCCTGCGCGGAGTGATGCCGAGCAGCTCGGCGGCTTCTTTGGTAGTAAGCATCGCGAAACCCTTCGCCAGAACGAATAGTTCTATATATAGCAATTGTAATTAAAACTATTCGTTCTGGCGAATAGTTTTGAGATGTGGTCGGGTGAAGGGCCTGTTGCGCCTCGTCGGCAATTCCTTTATTCTTAATTGGCTTCGCGCGAAAGCGCCAAGTGTGCCAGTGTGGCGCAACGGTAGCGCAACTGATTTGTAATCAGTGGGTTGCAGGTTCGATTCCTGTCACTGGCTCCATGAGAGTTTCGGGCTCTGTCTCTATATGGGACAGAGTCCGTTTCTTTTTTTGGCGAGTTATCAGGCT
>CAUBWQ010000270.1 GCA_958439775.1 uncultured Collinsella sp.
TCCGGTAAGACCACGGCGGCCGTAAAGCTGGCCTACCTGCTCAAGAAGCAGGGCCGCTCGCCGCTGCTCGCTGCGTGCGACGTCTACCGTCCCGCTGCTGCCGACCAGCTGGCCACGCTCGGCGGAGAGATTGGCGTACCGGTCTTCCGTGGCGATGGCGAGCACCCGGTCGATATCGCCAAGGGCGCCATTCAGGAGGCCGTCGACCACCTGCGTGACGTGGTCATCGTCGATACCGCCGGTCGTTTGCAGATCGACGAGCAGATGATGCAGGAGGCCGTGGACATCAAGAAGGCCGTCAAGCCCGATCAGGTGCTGATGGTCGTCGATGCCATGACCGGCCAGGATATCGTCAACGTCGTCTCGACCTTTGCCGAGCGCACCGACTTTGACGGCGTGATCATCTCCAAGCTCGACGGCGATGCCCGTGGCGGCGGCGCGCTTTCCGTGCGCCAGGTGACCGGCAAGCCCATCAAGTTCGTGAGCATGGGTGAGAAGCCCGATTCGCTGGAGCCGTTCTATCCCGATCGTATGGCCAAGCGCATTCTTGGCATGGGCGACGTTGTCGGCATTATCGAGAAGGCCCAGGAGGCGGCCGACGCCGAGCAGCTCGAGGCTGCCGAGCGCATGCTGCGCGAGGGCTTCACCATGAACGACATGCTCGACCAGATGAAGGCCGTCAAGAAGATGGGCGGCATGAAGGGCATCCTGGGCATGCTCCCCGGTGGCCAGCGTGCGCTCAACCAGATGGGTGGCAACCTGGACGAGGGCATCTTCGATAAGAACGAGGCCATCATCATGTCGATGACCAAGGAGGAGCGCCTGCGTCCCTCCATCATCAACGGCCAGCGCCGCGCCCGCATCGCCAAGGGCGCCGGCGTGACTCCCACCGAGGTCAACAGCCTTATGAAGCAGTGGGGTGAGATGAATAAGATGATGGGCCGCATACGTACGATGGCAAATCAGGCACAGGCTGGTGGCAAGAAGGGCAAAAAGGGTAAGAAGGGCAAGAAGATGCGCATGCCCAATATTCCCGGCCTGGATGCCATGGGCCTGGGCGGCCTGGGCGGCTTGGGAACGGGCGGCCCCAAGTCCGATATGGATCTGCTGCGCCAGATGGAAGCGCAGATGCGCAATAAGAAGTAACGACTGGTTGAGTCGTGTATGGCGAAGGCCGCCTGGATGGTACTCCAGGCGGCCTTCGCCGTTTGTTCGCTGGTTGTCGCACGCGTGGAAGCGCGTTCTCGACGAGGTGCTTGCCGCTAGTGGCAGCCGCAGCCTTCGTGCCCGTCATGGTCGTGGTGACCGTGGCAGCCGCAGGACTCGCCATGCTCGTGGATGTACTCGTGATCATGTCCATGGCAGTCGCAGGTGGCCTCGCCGTTCTGTGCGAGCGTGCCGGCAATGAGGGCCTCGACGCAGGCATCGCAGCTGCCCTGGGCGCCCGCATAGACCGTGATGCCGGCTTGGGCAAGCGCGTTGATAGCGCCGCCGCCGATACCGCCGCAAATGAGCGTGTCAACGCCACCGTTGGCAAGCAGGCCCGCCAAGGCGCCGTGGCCGGTGCCACCGGTGCCTACGACCTGCTCGTTGAGCACCTTGCCATCCTGGATGTCGTAGATCTTGAACTGCTCGCTGCGGCCAAAGTGCATAAAGATGTTGCCGTTGTCGTACGTCGTTGCCACCCTCATGGTGCCGACCTCCTTTGCTGGCCATGCGGCCGTCGTCGTGGCGATGGGGGAGTACGCGATATTGCCGCCCTCGATGACGAGCGCTCGTCCGTTGACCAGCGCATCGGCCACCTTGCGATGCGCGCGGCTGCAAATGGCCGCCACCGTTGCGCGGGCGATGCCCATCTGCTGGGCGACCGCCTCTTGGTTGAGACCTTCCAGGTCGCACAGGCGCAGCACCTCAAGCTCGTCGACGGTCATGTCGATGGCATCACCGCTGGCCAGGCCATCGGGGGTAAAGCCGCGGTATTCGGGGATGATCCCGACGCGGCGCAGTTTTTCGCGTCTTCCTGCCATGCACACTCCTTATCTGACATATGTCAACAATAGGATAACGCGTTAGTCGTTGGGCGCAAGGCATTTCTGGCATATGTCAGAAAAAGGCTAAGATGCCTCGTTGCTGCATGCGGAGCCGCGCTGCCGTGCATTGCGTGTGCCGGACTAAGTGTCCAATTCGACACTCGCGCGCCTGGGCTACAATAAATCTCGCTTATAGGCGACTGACAGGAGGGTCAATGAGCAAAGCTGATCAGCAGTTTGTAACCATGTGCCGCGATATCTTGGACCATGGCACCACCACCGAGGGCCAAAAGGTCCGTCCGGTGTGGGAGGACGGCACCCCTGCCTATACCATTAAAAACTTTGGCGTCACGGCGCGCTATGATCTGCGCGAGGAGTTCCCCGCGCTCACCCTGCGTCGTACGGCGCTTAAGTCTGCCATGGACGAGATTCTGTGGATCTATCAAAAGAAGTCCAATAACGTGCATGATCTCAACAGCCATATTTGGGACGAGTGGGCCGACGAGACCGGCTCTATCGGTAAGGCCTACGGTTATCAGATTGGGCAGAAGAGCCATTATGCCAAAGGTGATTTTGACCAGATGGACCGCGT
>CAUBWQ010000271.1 GCA_958439775.1 uncultured Collinsella sp.
TGTGCTCTTCGTGCGAGCCAGGACCTGACCGAGCGAAAACCAAGCAGGCGGACACGCCGGCGGGACAGGGAGAGATATATGGAAGAGATGCCCAAGAACTACGATCCGTCGACCAACGAGCCGGCGATTCTGCAGAAGTGGCTCGACGGCGGCTACTACAAGCGCCGTGAGGGCGTGGGCGACTGCACCGTCACCATTCCGCCTCCCAACGTGACCGGCAAGCTCCATATGGGTCACGCCACCGACGACTCCATCCAGGACGCCATCATCCGCATGGCCCGCATGCGCGGCAAGTCCACGCGCTGGGTGCTCGGTACCGACCACGCCGGTATCGCCACACAGACCAAGGTCGACAAGAAGCTTAAAGAGGAGGGCATCAGCCGCCTGGAGATCGGTCGCGACAAGTTTGTCGACGCCTGCTGGGATTGGACCCACGAGTACGGTGGCATCATCGTCGAGCAGATCAAGCGTATGGGCTGCTCCGTTGACTTCGATAACGAGCGCTTTACTATGGACGAGGACTACGCGCAGGCCGTGCGCAAGGTCTTCTGCGACTGGTACCACGACGGTCTGATCTACCGCGGCAAGCGCATCGTCAACTGGTGCCCCAACTGCACCACCGCCATCTCGGACGACGAGGCCGAGTACAAGGACGAGAAAGGCCATCTGTGGCACCTGCGCTATCCGCTGACCGAGCCGGTCAACGGCCAGGACTACATCGTCGTCGCCACCACGCGCCCCGAGACCATGCTCGGCGACACGGGCGTCGCCGTTTCCCCGAAGGACCCCGAGAAGGCCGCCTTCGTGGGCAAGACCGTCAAGCTTCCCATCGTCGACCGTGAGATCCCCATCTTTGAGGATTGGCATGTCGACGCCAACTTCGGCTCCGGCTTCGTCAAGGTAACGCCTGCTCACGACCCCAACGACTACGCCATGGGTCAGGCCCACGAACTGCCGCAGATCAACATCTTCGACGAGCACGCGGTGGTCGTCGAGGGCTACGGCGAGTTCACCGGCATGAACCGCGACGAGTGCCGCGAGGCCGTCATCAAGTGGTTCGAGGAGCACGACCTGCTCGATCACGTCGAGGACCTCGATCACTCCGTCATGCACTGCTACCGCTGCGACGCCGCGCTTGAGCCGTGGCTGTCCGAGCAGTGGTTCGTCGCCGTCGACAAGCTCAAGGGGCCGGCGCTCGACGCCGTCAACTCCGGTAAGGTCACCTTCCACCCCGCGCGCTGGACGCAGACCTACACCACTTGGATGGAGAATCTCAAGGACTGGTGTATCAGCCGCCAGCTGTGGTGGGGCCACCGCATTCCCGTGTTCTACTGCGAGGACTGCGGCTGGGAGGACGCCCTTACCGAGGACACCGATGTGTGCCCCAAGTGCGGCGGTCATCACGTGCATCAGGACGAGAACGTGCTTGACACCTGGTTCAGCTCGCAGTTGTGGACCTTCGCCACGCAGGGCTGGCCGCAAAAGCCGGAGCTGCTCGAGGGACATCACCCCACGACGGCGCTCGTCACCGCGCGTGACATCATCGCGCTGTGGGTCGCCCGCATGGTCATGAGCTCGCTGTACTTCCTGGACGAGGTGCCGTTTAAGGACGTCGTCATCTATCCGACGATTCTTGCCAAGGACGGCAGCCGCATGTCCAAGTCCAAGGGCAACGGCGTTGACCCCATGGACCTCATTGGCATGTACGGCGCCGATGCCATGCGCTTCAACCTGCTCACGCTGTGCACCAACAACCAGGATGTTAAGTTCGATGCGAACATCGATAAGAAGACTAAGAAGCTTATCGACAGCCCGCGTACCGACCAGGCTAAGTCGTTTGTGACCAAGATCTGGAACGCCAGCCGCTTCCTGCTCATGAACATGGAGGGCTACACGCCCGGCGAGCCCGTCGTTGAGACGCCGGCCGACGCTTGGATGTTCAGCCGCCTGGCCAAGGCCGTCCAGATGGTCACCGAGGGTATTGAGAACTACACCTTTGGCGATATGGCCCGCGGCGTGCAGCAGTTCTTCTGGAACGAGGTCTGCGACTGGTACGTCGAGGTCACTAAGGCTCGTCTGAAGGGCGAGGGCCGTCTGCAGGCGCAGCGCAACCTGATCTTTGTGCTCGACACCTCTATTCGCCTGATGCACCCGCTCATGCCGTTCGTCACCGAGGAGATCTGGGACAACATGCCGGCGAGCGTGCTCGACCTGGACGCCGAGGGCAACGTGGACCGCGCCGAGGCACTCATGATCGCCAAGTGGGCCGAGCCCGCCGACTATGCTAAGTATGTTGACGAGGACGCCGAGCGCGCGTTTGAGCTGTGCCGTGCCGTCGTTTCCGCCGCCCGCGCCACGCGCTCGCGTTACCGCTTGAGCCCCAAGGCCGAGCTCGACGTGGTCGTGCGCGCCGGTGCCGAGGACATCGAGAAGCTCGAGAGCCTGCGTTCGACCATTGAGCCGCTGGCGAACACCGCTTCGCTGGTCATGGGTACCGATGTCGAGAAGCCGGCCGCGAGCATCGCCGTGGTCGACAGCGGCGTCGAGGCCTTTGTGGTGCTCGAGGGCAAGGTTGACCTTTCGGCCGAGAAGGCACGTCTTGAGAAGGAGATCGCCGCG
>CAUBWQ010000272.1 GCA_958439775.1 uncultured Collinsella sp.
TGAACGCGGCGTCATGCATCTCGGCCATCTTCCTCTCCGAGAAGTAGCGCGAGCCGGACCATGTCTCGGCCTGGTCGCACATGACGGCGCCCACGAGCCTGAGCAGCGAACTCTCCGACGGGAAGACCTGCACCACGCGCGAGCGGCGCTTGATTTCCCTGTTGGCGCGCTCCTGCACGTTGTTGGTGCGCAGGCGCTTCCAGTGCGACGGCGGGAAGTCCAGGTACGCGAGCGCGTCGGGCTCCGCCTCCTCGAGCACCCTCGCCGCCCTCGGGCAGCACCCCTCCAGCATCTCGCACGCCGCGTGGTACATGGCCACGGCGGTGGCGGCGTCCCTGGCGCGGAAGACCGACGAGACGATGCGCCCCACGCGGCGCCTCAGCTGCCAGGAGCCGGCCTCGCGCATGCAGTCGCGCATCAGGTGCACGGCGCATCGCTGCCAGGCCGCCCCCTGGAAGACCTCGCCTATGGCCCTGACCAGGCCCCCGTGGGCATCGGATACGACGAGCTCGGTGCCGGTCGCGCCGCGGTCGCGCAGCTTCCGCAGGAAACCGAGCCACGATTCGTAGGACTCCGTGTCCACCACGGATACCCCCAGCACCCGCCTCCAGCCGGACTCGTCGCAGCCTATCGCCGTGACCACCGCGGTCGAAGCCACGCGGCCCCCGCGGCGGCACTTGACGTAGGTCGCGTCGAGCCAGATGTAGGGTATCGCGCGCGCATCGAGCGGCCCCTCCGCGAGGTCGGCTATCTCGGCGTCGAGGGTCGCGGCGATCGCGCTCACTCGGTCCCTGCCGAGCCTCTCGATGCCCATCTTCTCGGCTATCCTCTGCACCTTCCTGGTGCTGGTTCCGGTGGCGTACATCTCGGCCACCGCCGCGACGAGCGCGCGGTCGACGCGCTGGTAGCGCTCGAGGACGTCCTCGGGGAAGAAGCTGCCCGTCCTGAGCTTGGGGATTCTCAGGTTGAGCGTGCCCACGCACGTCTCGAGCGTGCGGTTGCGGTAGCCGTTCCTGCTGTTGGCCCCCTCGCCGCAGAGCTGGTCGGCCTCCTCGTCCATGATGGCGTTGACCACCTGCTCGGCGAGCAGCCTGAGCAACGACTGGATGTCGACCATCCCGTCGGTCGACCTCGGGATGGCGGCCCTACCCGGCATCGCGTCTGCTAATATCTCCATAGCGGTCCCTGTCCTTTCCCAGAACCTGTGTTATGTAGCAATTCCAGATTCTAGGACAGGGGCCGCTTGCGTTTAGCGGTCAGCCGTCGGCGCGCTTACACCAACATTTCCGACGCGATCAAAAGGCCGGCACATAAGGAACGTCCCCAAGTGCCAAGGGTGTCCCGTTTGACTAGTCATTTAAGAACGTCCCCAATGACTAGTTGGATGGGGTCGGGGGCGGAGCTGGGGAGATAGCGGATTTCTAGTTCTATGCCGAGCTTTTGCAGCTCTTTGAGGGAGGCGACATCTGCGCCGTCTACGGCGACCGCGGGCGTTACAGAGCGTTTGCCTTCCCCTGCCCGCATATGGCCAATGCTGATCTTGGTGATCGGCACACCACCCTTAACCAGTGCGAGCGCATCGGCGGGTGAGGCCACCATGATCAGAATCCATTGGCGCGGCGTCGCGGTGTGAATGATGTCGATGGTCTTTTGCACTGAGAAAAACCGTGTCCAGACGCCATCGGGCGTCGCCACCCTCATAGGGGCCCATTGGCGCGAATCCGCCGCAATCTCATCGTTGACGATTAAAACAAGGTTGGAACCCACGGCTTCGTTCCACAGTTCAACGTCTTGCCCGTAAATGAAACGGTCATCGATGCGTGTGAGAAGAATCTTGGGTTGAGCCATCGCTGCCCCATTCTGTTTGAAACCCGTAAGAGCGAGACATCACGTCTCCAATATTAGTGCATTTAAAGTGAGAAAAGCCGTCAGAACACTTGCGCGGATTTGCGATGTCCCGTATCATAGACAGCCGTTGACGCCTCAGTTGCGTCATCACATGGCCGCCAGCGTAGCTCAGTTGGTAGAGCACCGCTCTCGTAAAGCGGGGGTCACCGGTTCGAGCCCGGTCGCTGGCTCCATTGCACAAGATAGCCGCCTTCGGGCGGCTTTTTTGTTGCCGATTTCGAGCGCGCATCCGCCAATCCAAGCACAACGCCGTCGGCAACTCCCCTACTCAACAACAAGCCCCGCCAGCCGCAATCCCCAAAGGAACCGCGATCAGCGGGGCCTAAGCGCGCTCCTCCAAAGGAAAACGCTCACAACACGAACAGCTCAGCCGAGTAGCTCGCTACTCCTCCCAGTAAGCATCTGCAAGCAGCTTAAAGCAGATCTTCTTGACCGGCTGTGCGCCATCGCCCGGGAACTCGAGCGTGGGCATGTGAGGCTCGCCGGCAACGAACAGCGCGAACTTGTCGTCGGCAAGATCGCCGGCAATCGAGGCGTCTGAATCGACCAGGTCGTAGTCGCCCTTCTCGTCAAACTCCTGGACCAGCGTCAGGCTGCCCGTGGCAACCTTAAAGGCCTCGCGACCCTCAATGTCGATCTGCAGGTCGTGATAGCGCTGATGCGTCTCATAGTGAGCCTCGGCCTCGGGACGCGTCGTG
>CAUBWQ010000273.1 GCA_958439775.1 uncultured Collinsella sp.
CGCCCACACCTACAAGGACCGGGCACGCGGCGACGGTCAGCAGCGCCTGCGTAATGGCCGGCTGCGGCGTGAAGGGGTAAACGGCAAAGACGGCATCGGCGTTGGAGTTGCGGATGACGGCCACGTCGGTGGTGTAGATGAGCGATTTGATACGACGGCCGAAGAGCGTAAAGCCGCTGGCCTCCTCGATCTCGTCGGGCATGCGAAGGGCAGCCTTGCGCAAACGCCCGTCGATGGGCAGCGGCTCCATGGGGAGCAGTCCGTTGGGGGTCACGGCTACCTGGGGCTCGGTGAACTCGTCTGCGAGCTCGACCTCGGAGAAGTCGACCGAGGCGACGATGTCCTCGTGAACCTCGGCGGGAACATCGATGGGGTCTTGGTCGTTCGTCGCGGCAGGCGTATCGAAGGAGCTGGTGGCGACAAAGGCGTCGACGCGCTCGTTCAGATCGTTAAGAGTATCCATGGTGGTCCGTTTCTATGTTGTGCGGCCGGCAGTGCACAACCGGCGCTACGTTGCTAAATCGTTTGACGAGTTGATTTTTCCCCGCTGCGCCATCGGTTAGACCGAATGCCCGTCGAACGTGAAGGAGCTGTGGTGGCGGGTTTTGAGGTGCTATCTTAAATGTCCCGTTTAAAAGAGAGGTGGCGCGGTATGGAATTAACGGCAATGTTGGGCTCGATTGGCCTGTGCGTGGGCGCAATCGTAGCCGCCGCGGTCATCTACTTTGTGGTCACGGCCATTAAGGGCAAAAGAGCCGAGCGCAAGGAGCGCGAGGCGCTTAAGCAGCACCGTGACCAGCAGGACAAGCGCGCACGGGAATAGCTTGCTGAGTTTTGGATCCGTGCGCTAGCTGCGTTTTCGGACCAGGGCGATGTAGAAGCCCTCAAAGTCGCGGCTGGGCGGGATGGTGAGCGTGCCGGGCATGCCGTTGGTGATGGCCGAAACCTGACCCGCGGCGATTGCCTTGGTGAGAGCGTCGGACTCGATGCGCGGCTCCTCACCGGCTTCCTGGGCGCGGCGTGCTTCACTTTTGCTCGGCGTGCCGTCGAGGGGGATGAGCTCGCAGTCCATATGCTTGTCGAGGGCCTCTTGCAGGGCGTCCTCGTTTTCCTGCGGCATAATCGAACAGGTGGAATAGACGAGCGTGCCGCCCGGCTTGAGGGCGCCCATGGCGCGGTCTAGAAGCGCGCGCTGCGAGCGGGCGCACTTGCCAAGTAGCTGCTCGGTCAGGCCGCGCAGGCTTTTCTCGTTGCCGCTGATGACGGTGCCCGTGCCGGTGCAGGGGGCGTCGAGCAGGATACGGTCAAAGCGGAAGAACTCGTCGAGCTCGCGTGCGTCGATGCGCATGACGGGCACGTTTTTGGCGCCTTGGCGGTGGAGGTTGGCCTCAAGCTTTTCGGCGCGGGGAATGCTCATCTCGCAGGCGGTGAGGTGCGCCTGGCCCTGGGTGAGGGCGGCGATCTGCGTCGTCTTGCCACCGGGGGCCGCGCACATGTCCAGGATGTCCTCGCCGGCCTGAGCGCCCAACACCAAAGGCGGCATCATGGACGACAGGCTCTGCAGATAGATTTTGCCGTCGCGGTAAATGTCGAGATCCCACAGATCGGATACCTGGGCCTCGGGCAGGATGAAAGCGTCCGGGTACCATGAGACGGGGCGGTGGGCGATGCCGGCTGCGTCGAGCGCGGCGGCGATGTCCTCGGCGGTCGCCTTGAGCGTGTTGGCGCGCAGCGTGACCTGGCGCGTGGCAGCGGCGCCGAAGCCCTCGATCATGAGCTCGGCATCGGCAGGCGCATAGGCGCCGGCGACCGTGTCGACCATAAAGCGCGGCAGGTCGGCGGCGGAGTGTTGGGCGGCAAGCTGGTCGGAAAGCTCGGTAGCGGCAAACTTCCTGAGCTTGAGCTCGGGCTTAACCTGCTTTTTCTGCTTACGACGACGCGGCTTGGACATCCGTCTTTCCTTCCCGTCCCAAATTGACTACTTTCCGGGCACGCCGCTGCTGGCGTGCTTTAGTACTGGCTCTCGTGCTTGCTAAAGAAATCGAAGCGCGGGGGCAGCGGCTTCACGCGGTGCTCGCCGGGCTTCTCGCCCAGGCTCTCCACAAACTCGTCCGTGGAGGCGAAGATGTTATCCCAGCTAAAGAAGGCGACCGGGTCGATGTCGAAGTGCTCGCAGATGAGCTCGCAGCCGGCCGGGACGATGCCGTGCATGAGCACGGTCGCCACGCGCAGCTCGGTGAAGGCGTCGACGAGGGCCTGAGTCATCGCGGTATTGGCTGGCTCGCCCTCGAGCTTGTTGGCGGCCTTGGAGGCGTCGCTCCAGCGCTTGTTGGCGGCGCGCAGGTAGTCGTCGCACACGGCGAGCGCGTGGTGCGTCTCGAACTTGTACATGGCCTGCTCAAACGCGAGAGCGGCCTGCTCGGCAGCTTCGACCACGGCGTCAGAAGCGGCGCCGGCGGGAATGCAACCGTTGCGGTACGGGCTCTCGTCGCCTTCCTTGACGGCGACGCCGTAGAAGCAGCTGCGGGCCAGGCGGTTGAAGACGCCGGTCAAAAGGGCGCTCTCCTTAAGGGCGGGGTCGATGACGCGCTTGTCGT
>CAUBWQ010000274.1 GCA_958439775.1 uncultured Collinsella sp.
GATACGCTGCGCAAGGTTATCCCCATCTGCTCCGCATCCTGTGCGGAGTGGCGTCGTTGTCGTCGTATCGTCGAGTCCCACAGGGGCGAGGAAGACATCGTCAATATGATTTGCGCGCAAAACGGGCGTCCCTGCTTTGACTACCATGTCGGGCGCGGCCCGGGTGCGTGTGTCGGCGCGATTTCTCCTACGGACTATGCCAAGAACGTCAAACGTGTCGAACGTTTTTTGTCGGGCCATCGCAAGGATGTCGTCGATGAGCTGACCTCCGAGATGACGGATGCCGCCGAGGCGCTCGACTTTGAGCGCGCGGCACGCGTCAAACGTCGTTTGGAGGTCATCAGGGGTCTGGACGACCGTCAGCAAGTCGTTTTTCCCTCCAGTGTCGATATCGATGTCATCGGTTTCTATCGCGAGGAGACCATCTCCGCCGCTTGCGTCTTTGTCGTGCGTGAGGGTCGAACGGTTCGAACCTGCGAGTTTATTCTCGATAAGGGTTTGGATGTCGACGAAGAGGAACTTCAATCGGGCTTTCTTAAGCGCTATTACGACGAGACGGCTGATATTCCAGCTGAGATAAACCTCTCTGTCGAGCTTGAGGATGCGGAGGCGCTGGGGGAGTGGCTTGCAGGCAAGCGCGAGCGTTCCTGCCATCTCCATAGGCCGCAGCGTGGCGAAAAGCACCGTTTGCTCGATATGGCATCCAAAAATGCGCGCCATGCCCTCATGCGCTACATGATGCGAACGGGGTACGCTGACGACCGCACCAATCAAGCGCTCCTGGAGCTCGAAAGCGCGCTGGCGCTGCCGGCGCCGCCGATGCGTATCGAGTGCTTCGATATCTCGACGCTGCATGGAACCTTTACCGTCGCCTCGATGGTGGTGTTTACCAACGGACGCGCCGACAAGAGCCAGTACCGTCGTTTTAAAATTCAGGCCGAATTGGACGAGGCAAACGACTTCGTGTCGATGTCCGAGGTTTTAGGACGACGCTATGCTCCCGAGCGCATGGTCGACGAGCGCTTTGGCTCGCGCCCCGATTTGCTCGTTGTCGATGGCGGTAAGCCGCAATTGACCGCTGCGATCAAGCAACTTGAGGCTCTTGGGCTCGATATACCGGTTTGTGGCTTGGCGAAGGCCGATGAGGAAGTTTTCGTGCCTTGGGACGAGACTCCCGTCGTGCTGCCGACCGGGTCTGCTTCGCTCTATCTAATTAAACAGGTTCGCGATGAATCGCACCGTTTTGCCATCACGTTCCATCGCGAGTTGCGCGATAAAGCCATGACGGTTTCGGTACTCGATGACGTTCCAGGCGTGGGACCCACCAGAAAACGTGCCCTTATGCGCCATTTTGGCTCGATGAAGCGTTTGCGCGCGGCGAGCGAGCAAGAGATCGCGGAAGTTCGCGGCATACCTGCCGATGTTGCCAAGGCGGTCCACGAGGCGCTCGTTGCATGGAATGCCGAGCGCGCCGAGGCGGCGGCTGGCCATTCCGATAGCTAAACACGAGCCAAACAACTGATATACATGATTGCGCGATTTTCAACCATTTATTTCGCCATGATTGCCTGCTGGTTTCGGGTTTTATTAACGCTAAAACGTTTGACTAACCCAAGCGAAAACCCTGCTATCCTGCGGGTTGACGAAGACTGATATCTCACCTCGCCGATACATACTGTCTGGCGAATCGTTTGTCAACGAATTCGGTGAACGGTAGTAAATACCGTTCAAGCGTATGTATGTATCGGTCGCCGAGCGCGGCACCTCAGTTGGGTTCGTCGGTAGGTAAGGTATATATCGTCCGCAAGTTGCGCGGGGGCAAGTCTAGGTGCTCCCGAGTAAGATTCTCTATTGATAGGAGAAGACATGGCCATCATCAACAAGGGTATGTCCAGGCGTTCGTTCCTCGGCCTCACCGGCAGCGTCGCTGCTGTCGCAGGGCTTGGTCTCACCGGCTGCGGTGGCAGCTCTAGCGACGAGGGTTCCGCTTCCGGTTCCACCGATTCCGCCAACCGTGGCGGCGGCGTGATCACCGCTGGTTCCGCTTACGCTCCGTCCAGCTTCGATCCCGCCAGCACCGGCTCCGCTGTGGGCCTGGGTGCTAACTGGCACGTCGTCGAGGGCCTCTACGGCATCGATTACCACGACTACAGCACCTTCAACGAGCTCGCCACCGACGATCCTAAGTCCGTGGACGACACCACTTTCGAGGTCACCATCCGCAAGGGCGCCAAGTTCTCCGATGGCACCGAGGTCACCGCTGACGATGTCGTTGCCTCCTACACCGCTTGCGCCGCTTCCGCTACCTATGCTCCGTTCTTCCAGCCCTTCGAGTCCATCGAGGCCAAGGACGCCAGCACCGTGACGGTCAAGACCAAGGTCCCCAACTTCTCCCTGCTCAAGGATCGTCTGGCCATCGTCCGCGTTACCCCGGCCACCCAGACCGAGGAGGATCGCGCCAAGCAGCCGATCGGCTCCGGCCCCTGGATGTACGACTCTATCTCCGATACCGAGATCACCCTGGTTCCCAACCCCGAGTACAACGGTGAGTATGCTGCCTAGGATAAGAAGAACCAGTACAGCA
>CAUBWQ010000275.1 GCA_958439775.1 uncultured Collinsella sp.
GAGACGGCCCGCGCCTGCATGCCTACCATCCTGCAGGCCTTTCTGGGCCGCCCCGACGACACGCCGGCCGGCGACGCATTCGAGCGCCGCCTGTACGTGTGCCGCCGCACAATCGAAAAGAAGGCCGACGCTGAGTTCGCCCTGCGCGACAAGATCTTCTATGTGTGCTCCATGAGCTCGCGCACCATCGTGTACAAGGGCATGCTTGTGGCCACGCAGATGCGCCGTTTCTTCATCGACCTCAACGACGCCGCCGTCAAAACGGCCGTGGCGCTCGTCCACTCGCGCTACTCCACCAACACCACGCCCAGCTGGGAGCGCGCACATCCCAACCGCTTTATCATCCACAACGGCGAGATCAATACCCTCAAGGGCAACGTCAACTGGATTCGCGCCCGCGAACCCAACCTGTACAGCCCCGTGCTGCAGCACGATCTTGAGCGCGTGATGCCCATCATCAACCGCGAGGGCTCCGATTCCGCGATTCTGGACAATGTGCTTGAGTTTTTGGTCATGAACGGTCGCCCGCTTACGCGTGCCGCGTCCATGTTGCTGCCTGAGCCGTGGGACCACAACGACAGCCTGAGTGAGGAGCGCCGCGCCTACGACGCTTACCAGTCCATGCTCATGGAGCCGTGGGATGGCCCGGCGGCCATCGCCTTTACCGACGGTCGCACGCTGGGTGCCGCCCTCGACCGTAACGGCCTGCGCCCCGCCCGCTACTATGTGACGCGCGACGGTCGCTTTATGCTGGCAAGCGAGGTGGGCACCATCGAGGTGAGCCCCGAGAACATCCTGACGAGCGGCTGCCTGGGACCAGGCCAGATGCTCGAGGTCGACTTTGCCCGCGGTCGCGTCATCTACAACGATGAGCTGCGCGCCCGTTACGCCAAGGAAAAGCCCTACCGTGATTGGATTGCCGAGGAGACGTTGACCGTTGACGCGCTCGATGAGCCCGTTGCGGCAACGCCCGCCGAGGACGCCGAGGTGCCCGCCGCCGTGCGTATGGCCAAGCTTGGCTACCACTGGGATGACGTCGACGAGGTCGTGCGTCCCATGGCCCAGCAGGGCAAGGCACCGCTCGCTTCGATGGGCATCGATGCGCCGCTGGCCTGCCTGTCCAAGAAGACGCGCTCGTTCTTTGACTACTTCTATCAGCTGTTCGCCCAGGTCACGAACCCGCCGATCGACGCCCTTCGCGAGCATATGGTCACCTCGACCACGCTCTACCTGGGCAACCACGGCAACCTGCTCGAGGACTCCCGTACGGCCTGCCAGCTGGTGCGCCTGGAGCGTCCGCTGCTGAGCGAGGAGGAGTTCGAGCGTATCTGCGCCATCGACCGCGTGGGCTTTAAGACCCGCCGTTTCCGTGCCGTCTACCGCTGCGATGCCGGCGAGGGCGCGCTGCAGGCTGCGCTCAAGCAGCTTGCCGAAGACGTCGAGGCTGCGGTTCGCGACGGCGTGAACATCGTGGTGTTGAGCGATCGCGCCGGAGCGGGCGAGGTGCCCGTGCCGTCGCTGCTCGCCGTGGGCTGCGTGCACAACCACCTGATCCGCGCCGGCGTGCGTACCTTTGCCGACATCGTGGTGGAGTGTGGCGACGCCGTGTCCACGCACGACTTTGCGGCGCTGGTGGGCTATTCCGCGAGCGGTATCTATCCGTACAACGCGCATGCGTGCATCCGCGACTTGGCGGCGCACGGCGATCTGGACGTGACAGCCGAGCAGGGCATCGCCAACTACAACAAGGCCGCGACGGCGGGCATCGTCTCCATCATGTCCAAGATGGGCATCTCCACGGTGCAGAGCTACCACTCCGCGCAGATCTTCGAGGCCGTGGGCTTCACTCCGGAGTTCGTCAACGCGTACTTCGCCGGCACGGTGAGCCGTGTGGGCGGTATGGGTGTCGAGGACGTCGAGCGCGAGCAGAGCCCGGCTCCCGATCAGCTGCCCACGCTGGGTCTGACCAAGTGGCGCCCGCTCGGCGGCGAGGATCACCTTATCGACCCGCAGACCGTCTACCTGCTGCAGACCGCCTGCCGCGAGGACAGCTACGACACCTTTAAGGAGTACAGCGCCCGCCTGCACCGCACCGGCCGTGCCGTGCGCCTGCGTGACCTGCTGGACTTTAATGCCAACGGTCGCACGCCGGTTTCGCTCGACGAGGTGGAGCCCGCGCTCAACATCGTCCGCCGCTTTAACACCGGCGCCATGTCGTACGGCTCCATCAGCAAGGAAGCACACGAGTGCATGGCCATCGCCATGAACCGCCTGCACGGCCGTTCCAACTCGGGCGAGGGCGGCGAGGACCCGCGTCGCGAGACCCCGCTGGCTAACGGTGACTCCAAGAATTCCGCCATCAAGCAGGTGGCAAGCGCGCGCTTTGGCGTGACGAGCCGCTACCTGTGCAGCGCCTTCGAGATTCAGATCAAGATGGCCCAGGGCGCCAAGCCCGGCGAGGGCGGCCACCTGCCCGGCAAGAAGGTCTACCCCTGGATCGCCGAGGTCCGTCAGTCCACGCCCGGCATCGGCCTGATCTCGCCTCCGCCGCACCACGACATCTACTCCATCGAGGA
>CAUBWQ010000276.1 GCA_958439775.1 uncultured Collinsella sp.
CTGTTGGGGCGGCAAGTCTTTCCCGGGCAAGACGCTTGTCATCGTGGGCGGCGGCACCGTCGGTTGCGAGACGGCCGACTACCTGGCCCCGTTGGTCAACGATCTGTCGCCGGCCAATCGCGACGTCACCGTCATCGAGATGACCAAGACGCTCGCCGCCAACGAGGGCGGCGCCGGTCGCGCGGTGCTCATCACGCGCATGCTTTCCAAGGGCGTTCACGTGCTGACCGAGGCCAAGGTAACCGAGATTACCGAGGACACCATCAGCTACGAAAAAGATGGCGAGATCCACACTATCGCCGATGCCGATACGCTGGTGCTTGCCATGGGCTATCGTCCCAATACCAAGCTGGCCGACGACCTTGCCGCTGCCGGCGTTGCCACCCACGTGCTGGGCGATGCCAACAAGTGCGGTAACATCCGCGATGCCATCGGCGATGGCTACAAGGTTGCCTGCGAGCTCTAGTCAACCCCTTGGCGCATGTGGGGCCTATCCCCACGGCGTCAGTCGGTAGATAGCAAAAAGCGGCGGTCGTCCCGTACGTGGGACGACCGCCGCTTGCGTTGGCAGCAATGAACCGTGCGATTAGAGCCCCAGGATCTCCTTGACCTTGGCGATGATAGCCTCGTCGGTGGCGTTGGCAAAGAAGTACTCCTGGAAGTGCTCGCCGGCAAGTGCGCCCTTTACCAGGTCCTGATCGATCTCGCCCAGGACGTCGACGAGCGGGCGCATGGTCACAGCGCGCACGCCGTCGAGGATCTTCTTGTTGCGCTGCTCGGGCTCAACGCGCTCGGCGGGGTAGCCGTTTCCCGAACCAAAGCCAAAGAGCTTCTCGAAGGTGTACTCAAGGTTGAGCTCCTGGCCCCAGCCGTTCTTGAGGGCGAAGGGCATGGCGACGGCGTTGCCATCGTTGACCTGGGCAAAGGTGTAGGCGTCGAGCGGGTCGGCAACATGGCCGCACAGCACGCCGGGGAAGGAGTTGCAGGCGAGCATGGCGCCCTCGCCGGTGCCACAGCCGGTCACGACGTAGTCGGCAGCGCCGGAGTTCAGCAGCACGGCGGCAAGGATGCCGTTCTGCACGGAGGGGGGGGGCTTGGAAGCGGCGTCGGCATACATGCCATAGGTAAAGACGGTGTGGCCCATGGGCTCGACAACCTTCTTAAGGGCAGCCTCAATCATAGGGTTCTTGGAGTTCTGAGAGTTCTCATTAATCAGAGCGATTTTCATGATAGGTAACCTTCCACTATTTTCTAAATTAATGGTTCGTTATGTTGCATGGCATCTCCAACAGAGAAGCCGCTCTGCGGGCGGTGGACGATAAGGTCTGTCGCGAGTTCCGCACGAGCCGAAGAGCACTTAATGTGCTCTTCGTGCGAGTCAGGACTGTTCGAGCAGCAGACCTTATCGTCCACCGCCTCGCCCAGACGTCTTACTGCGGCTGCTTTCCAATGTATGCGAGGATGCCGCCGTCGACGTAGAGGATGTGGCCGTTGACGAAGTTCGACGCGTCGGAAGCCAGGAACACGGCGGGGCCCTTCAGGTCCTCGGGCGTGCCCCAACGGGCGGCCGGCGTCTTGGCAATGATGAACTGGTCAAACGGATGGCGGCTGCCGTCCGGCTGCATCTCGCGCAGCGGCGCGGTTTGCGGCGTGGCGATGTAGCCGGGTCCAATGCCGTTGCACTGGATATTGGCCTCGCCAAACTCGGAGCAGATGTTCTTGGTGAGCATCTTGAGTCCGCCCTTGGCCGCGGCATAGCCGGCGATGGTCTCGCGGCCCAGCTCGCTCATCATCGAGCAGATGTTGATGATCTTGCCGTGGCCCTTGGCGATCATGCCGGGCAGGCAGGCCTTGGACACGATAAACGGTGCGTTGAGGTCAATATCGACGACGCGGCGGAAGTCCTCGGCGCTCATGTCGAGCATCGGGGTACGCTGGATGACGCCAGCGTTGTTGACCAGGATATCGGGCGTGGTGCCAAAGTCGGCCTCAATCTTGGCGATGAGCTCAGCGACGACGGCCTCGTCGGTGACATCGGCAACATAGCCGTGAGCGTCAAAGCCCAGCTCGCGGTAGTGCTTCTCGGCCTCGGCTACCTTGTCGGCGTGACGTGCGTTAAAGGCGATCTTGGCGCCAGCCTCTCCGAGCGCCTCGGCGATGGCCATGCCAATGCCATAGGTGGCGCCGGTTACCAGTGCGACCTTGCCGTCCAGACGGAAGCTGTCCATAAGATCAGACATAGCGATCCTTTCAAAAGAAACGTTCATCTATATAAGTCTTGCTTTTCATGCAAGGTCAGTATAGGTGAAGCGGCGTAATAGCCACCCCTTATTTCCTAAAATCAGGTGAACGTTCACTTTTAAAAGGCGAACGGCAGTCTTGTCCTTGCCGCGCGGACGTTTATTCGCTCTGTTCCTGCGTGCCCTCTGCGATCATGTTGCGGTTGTACACCAGATGCAGGTACATCGCGTCGTGCGCTGCGGTGGGATTGCGCGCGGCGATGGCGTCGGCCACGCCACGGTGGGTGCGGATGGTTTCCTCAACCAGCTTTTTGCCGGTCACG
>CAUBWQ010000277.1 GCA_958439775.1 uncultured Collinsella sp.
CTGGACCTTCTCGTTGGCGCTCTTGAACACCTTCGAGCTGCTGGAAAGCGAATCGGCGACCGCCTGCAGCGCGGACACGTTAATCATGCCGTCCTGGAACAGCTTGCCGGGCGTAGCCTGCGAAAGGTTATCGGCCATGGGAACCAGCGCATTGCTCGAGACATCGGACAGGGCGTCAATCATGGTGCGGGCCGCATTGATATCGCTGCCATACACCGGGATAAACGAAGCCGCCGTCCACAGCGGGCTCGAGGTCTCCGCCTTCATGCTGTTACAGAGCTCATCGATCTTCTTCGCGTCGTCAGGCAGCGTCGAAAAATCGCCCGACGTGACCTTGTCCTTAAGGCCACCGACGATCTCGACAGCCTCCTTCGCTTCGCTCTTTACGGTCTTTGCCGAGTTAAGCAGCATAAAGCCGCTTGCGCCAAGCGCAACGAGAAGCACCGCGACTACAGCGGCAATAATGGCGCCGGTGTGACGCTTTTTGCGCTCGCCCTTGCGATGGCGATGACGGACCAGACCGTCAGAGGTCGAACTCGACGAAGCATCGCTACCGTAGTTCAAGCCAAAATCGTAATAATCTTCCTTGGAACCCGAGCCCGCAAACTCGGCACCGCTATCATCCAGGCGGGCGAACGTGCCTGTCTCGGAGGCGCCGGTGTAAATCGTGCCGAGGTTACCCGTAAGCCCCGCGCCACCGGCAGAGGGAGTATTGTTGTCGGCCTTGCCGGCATTAACGTTGCCGGCGCCATTCGCGGCGTTGGCAGCACCTGCGTTGTTCGCAGGTACCGAAGGAGCCCCGCTCGGCTGCGACGTGGAGCTTGCACCGCCCGCAAAGACATTTCCTCTTGCACGGCCGGTCTTTTTTGCCTTTTGAGACTGCTCGTACAGAGCGGTAAACATCGCCGTCTCGCCCGGGGACACGCGCTTACCGGAACCGCCCTGTCCAGCGCCGCCCGGCGTGCCGGCCTTACCAGCCCCGTTCGGACGCGGCGGAACTGCAGGGCGG
The DNA here is from genome assembly GCA_958439775.1 of uncultured Collinsella sp. GTDB lineage: Bacteria > Actinomycetota > Coriobacteriia > Coriobacteriales > Coriobacteriaceae > Collinsella. The sequence goes on from CAUBWQ010000277.1 coordinate 1,010, forward strand.
CCGCTATCGCTGCCCTTAAAGTGATTACCAGCCATAAAGAAATCCTCGCAATTGAGTCGCAATGAAAAAGTCCATAACGTTACTAGTTTATGGCATTTTGAGCATCGACAGCTAAACTCCAGACACGGACATCAATTGGCGAAAATGCGGCACAACACCTTTTCCGTCTTGGCAGCGGCGCTAGCTACACCGTGAGGAACATCATCACGATGATCATGACAAAGCCGATAAGGTCGGTCGGCAAAAACACCGTCCCCAGCATAACGGCGCTGGTGATGGTCGCCGAAACCGGCTCCACAGTTCCGATGAGGCTCGCGCGCACCGAGCCGATGTCCTTAACGCCCTGCATATAAAGCATGTAAGCAAAAAACGAGCCGATAACCACGAACACCGCGAGCGCCTCGATGCCGGCAGCGTCGAGCGCCGGCATATGCGCCCAGGGCTGCACGAAGACGCACGAGACCACGCCCGCCGTGAGCATTGCCGAGCCCGTGACGATGGGGCTGCCGTATTCGGGCAGGATCTTGGCGGGAATCACCGCCATACACGCGGCGCTGACCGCACACATAAGACCTGCTGCCAGGCCAAGCGGCGAGATATTCAGGCTGGTGGGGTCGCCGCCGGTGGCGATTAAAAAGGTTCCACCCAGAGCCAGGCCAATGCCGATGACTTCGCGAGTACGCGGCATACGGCGATCGGTCACGCAGGCGTAGCCCATGATGATAACGAGCTGCAGGCACTGGAGCACCGTCGCGGTTCCGGCGTTCGTCAGGCGCACGGCCGAAAGATAGCAAAACTGGTTGAACAGCAGGCCAAAAGCGGTAAAGAGCAGCAGCTGCTTGCGATCAGCGGGCGTCGTCCAAAGCTTGACCAGGCGTGCGCGGTCGCGCGTGACAACCACAGCCATAAAGAGCAGGCCGGCGAGAATCTGACGCACGCTCATAAGCCACAGCGTATCGACATGGTAGGTATCGAACAAAAAACTCGCGCTGGTGCCCGAGAAGCCCCAAAACGAACCGCCCATCAGCGTAGCCAAGACGCCCGTGATCATCTTGCGCGTCGAAGCGCTGTTAAGGCGCTCGCGCCATGCGCGACGGGTGTCACGGCTGAGCTCGTCGGTGCCCTCGGGCACATCAATGTTCGATATATCGGTCATCGGCACCGAAGCCCCTGCGCCTTCGACCTGCTCGACACACTCTTTGCTCATTCCACTCCCCCGAAACAGCCTGGAAACAATTCGGCTTACCTTACCACGGCGAAGTCACCAGCTGGAGGCTTGTCCGCTTATCGGTAGGACAATTCCGCAGGCGTCTTTCCATAGCTCGATACCGCAATGGCCTTGCATTATGCGACAGCCAAATCGCGGCAGCAGGCTCTTTTGAAATGGATGCGACAAAGCCCCCGAATTCCACAATGTAAGCGATTTTTAAAAATGTTCTTGCCACCGAGTTCAGGCTCCGTTATATTATCCCTTGCGCGCTTGCGCACCCTTGATCGGGCGTTTAGCTCAGGGGGAGAGCGCTTCCCTGACACGGAAGAGGTCAGAAGTTC
>CAUBWQ010000278.1 GCA_958439775.1 uncultured Collinsella sp.
TATGCGGGTGGGTGCCGGTTCCACGCGCGGCGAGGAGGGGCACGAAAAGCTGCTTGAGAAGGTCGGTGCCGCCGATTGCGCGGTGCTGCTGGGCACCCAAATGATCGCAGAGGGCCTCGACTTTCCCGAGGTCACGCTCGTGGGCGTGGTCAATGCCGACTTCGCCCTCAAGCTGCCGGACTTCCGCGCAGGGGAGCGCGCCTACGATCTGCTGGAGCAAGTCGCCGGCCGTGCCGGTCGTGGTGATCGCCCCGGCGAGGTCATCATCCAGACCTACTTGCCCGAGGACCCGGTCATTCGCGCCGTCGCTGAGCATGACCGTTCGATCTTTACCGACTACGACCTGGACCAGCGCCGCGACGCGCTGTACCCGCCGTTTGTTCGCCTGGTCAACATCTTGGTGTGGTCGGCGAACCGAGACGAAGCGCAGGACTACATCGGGCGCATTGCAAAGCTCCTCAAGCGCCGTTGGCATGCTGCCGCGCCCGACTTTTTGCGGGCGGGGAGTGCCGTGCCGCAGGTGCTGGGCCCGGCTTCGTGTGTAATCGAGAGAGCCAAGGACCGCTACCGCTTCCATCTGCTTGTGAAGTCGCCCGTGGGGTACCATGTCTCTGATGATATCGACGCCTGCCTCACAGAGGCGGGCTCCGCGCGCGGCGTGAGCGTGAGCGTTGACGTCGATGCCTATGATTTGATGTAACAACCCGAAAGGATGGCCATGGAAGCCAACGGAATCGTACTGTCGCCTGACCCTCGTCTGCGCCAGGAGTGCGCCGTCATCGAGGAGATCACCCCGGCGATCGAGGCGCTTGCCGAGAAGATGAAGAAGATGATGTTCGAGAACGGTGGTTGCGGCCTAGCTGCCCCGCAGATCGGCGAGCTCATTCAGCTTGTCACCATCGACTGCGACTATAGCGACAAGAACGACTACGACCCGTACGTGCTTATCAACCCCGTGATCGTGGAGCAGAGCGACCATCTGGTGCCGTTTAGCGAGGGCTGTCTTTCCATTCCTGGCATTAGCTGCGAAATCGAGCGTCCCGACCATGTCGTCGTCGAGGCGTACGACTTGGACGCCAACCTGATTCGTTATGAGGCCACGGGCGACCTGTTCTGCGTGTGCCTGCAGCACGAGATCGATCACCTGCACGGCAACACCATGTTCGAGCGACTGAAGCCCATGCAGAGGCTCAAGGCAGTCAAGGAGTACCAGGACGCCCTGGCCCGCGGCGCTCGACCGGGTGAGACGGAGTAGGTTTGTCCTTCCCCGGGGCACCCGCCTATATCATACCGTGCTCAAACATTCTCGCTGCGCTGCGAAACTGCGCGCGGGACGATATAGGCGGGTGCCCCGGGGACTACGTTGACGCTGCTTGTCTCGCCCGGGTGCCGTGGGCCAGGGAGGGGCGTCTTCGCTGATAATTGCTTTGTTGGAAGAGCTGCTTTTATTGCGGCTCTTTCTTTGGTTTTGGGTATATTTGTTCTTGTTGAATTGTTATTGCGGATGGGCTGGGTACTTGGCTTTCCGCTGTTCTTTGTAGCCGTCTCGGCTTTGGTTGAGGGGAGACGTTCTTTATGCGTATTGTCTTTATGGGTACGCCTGATTTTGCTGTGCCTTCGCTGACTTCGCTTTTTGAGGCTGGGAACGAGATTTCGCTTGTCATTACTCGTCCCGATGCTGTTCGCGGGCGTGGTAAAAAGTTGGAGCCGTCTCCTGTTAAGGCCAAGGCGCTTGAGCTTGGTCTTCCGGTTGTTGAGGCAAATCGTATGACGGCGGATGTTATCGATCAGCTCGAGGCTGCGGATGCCGATATTTTCTGTGTGGCTGCCTATGGCTGCATTTTGCCTGATGAGGTGCTGCATATGGCGCCGCTTGGTATTGTGAATGTTCATGCGTCCTTGTTGCCTCGCTGGCGTGGCGCTGCTCCCATTCAGCGTGCCATTCTTGCTGGTGACGATGTTGCCGGCGTTTCTATCATGCGCATCGGGCATGGCGTTGATACTGGTGCTTATTGCGCGCAGGCCTCGACCTCGGTTGCCGGTAAGCATGCCGAGGCGCTCACGATGGAGCTTGGCGAGCTGGGCGGTAAGCTGCTGGCCGATACGCTGCCGTCGCTTGCCGATGGTACCGCCGTGTGGACTGAACAGGATGAGGCGCTCGTTACCCATGCCGCCAAGATTTCTAAACAGGAGATGCGCCTGGATCCGCAAATGGCGGCGCTTGATTGCGTGCGTCATGTGCTGGCCTCGTCCGATACCGCGCCTGCTCGTTGCGTGATTGCCGGCAAGACCGTGCGCGTGCTCGATGCTGCGCCGGCTGATGTGTCGCTTGGCGAGGGTCAGGTTCTCGTTAAGGCCAAGCGTGTTTACCTTGGTCTTTCCGATGGCACGGTTGAGCTGCTCGAGGTTAAGCCTGATGGCAAGCGTGCTATGGCTGCTTCTGCCTGGGCTGCTGGCCTGCAGGGTGCCGCTTTTTCGTGGGGTGTTTTGTCATGAGCAAGCTGTCTCCCGCCCGCAAGCTTGCGCTCGATGTGCTAA
>CAUBWQ010000279.1 GCA_958439775.1 uncultured Collinsella sp.
GCGCCAACCTAGGCATCGGCTACGACACCCTCGGCATGGCCGTCAGCCTCTACTCGCACTTCACCTTTGAGCGCGCCGATAAACTCACCATCACGGGCTGCCCCGAAGAGTTCCAAAACGAGGACAACCTGGTCTACGTCAGCTTTGTGGATGCACTGGCCGCATGGGACGAGCCGGCCTTCCCCGTCGCTATCGACATTCAGACTGACGTTCCCGTCGCCCGTGGCCTGGGCTCCAGCTCCACCTGCGTCGTCGCCGGCATTATGGCAGCCGCCGCATTGACGGGCCACACCGTCGACCGCGCCGAGCTCGTCCGCATTGCCACCGAGGTCGAGGGCCATCCCGATAACGTCGCCCCCGCTATCCTGGGCGGCGCCGTCTGCTCCTTTACGCCGACCGACTCGCTGCCCCAGTGCCTGCGCTACGAGGTAAGCGATCGCTTGCGTTTTATTACCGTGATTCCGCCCTACGAGGTGCATACGAGCGAGGCGCGCAAGGTTGTGCCGCAGGAGATTCCACTCTCCACCGCCGTATGGCAAATGGGCCGCATCGCCGGCATGACGCGCGGCCTGGAGACCGGCGACCTTGACCTGATTGCCGCCGCCAACGACGACCGCATCCAGGAGCCCTATCGCCGCCGCCTCATCCCCGACTACAACGCCGTGCGCGACACCTGCCTTAACGGAGGCGCCAAGACCATCTGGATCAGTGGCTCCGGCTCGACCCTCATGGCCGTGACTGACGACACCATCGTGGCGAAGTTCCTGCAGGTCAAGCTGCGCGAGCAGTTCCCTAAGTGTGATACGCATATCCTCACGTGCGACACGGAAGGCGCCCAGATCGAATACCTGTAGTCGCCGTCCCGTATACTCGCCGGGGAGGCCAGGGGCTTTGCCCCCAAATCGTCCTCGGACATGGCAGGACCCCCGCTGTGCACTTCGTGCGGCGGGGGTCCTGCCGGCCTGCGGAAAGATTTGGGGGCAAGGCCCCTGGCCTCCCCTATGTTAACTTCGCCGGCGGCGGCTACAGGGACCTACGCTCTGGAAAGTCGCCGGGCTGATGTTCTGCATTTTATTGATAGGGGCACTTACTAGAGGCAAGCCTCGGCGATGCGCTTTTTGAGTTCATCGATGCCGGTGCCGGTCTGGGAGCTCGTGATGATTACATTCTCGGCCGGGACGTTGAGCTGCTTTTTGATAGCGGCCGCCTGGCGGGCCTGCTGGGTGCGGCTGAGCTTGTCGGCTTTGGTGAGGCAGACGATAAAGTTGAACTCGTTGCCCTGCAGGTAGTCGATCATGTCATGGTCGAGTTTACTGGGGTCGTGGCGAATGTCCACCAGCGACACAACCAGGTTAAAGCTGCGCTCTGAGTCGAAGAAGTCGCCGATAAGCTCGGCCCAGCGGTCGCGCTCGGCCTTGGAACGACGGGCGAAACCGTAGCCCGGCAGGTCCACAAAGTGCACGTCGTCGGCCTCGAAGAAATTGATATTGCTCGTTTTGCCCGGCGTGCTCGAAACCTTGACGAGGTTCTTGCGGCCGAAGAGCTTGTTCATGATGGAGGACTTGCCCACGTTGGAGCGGCCCACAAAGCTCACCTCGGGACAGGTGGACTCGGGGATCTGCGAAACCTTGCCGTAGCTGGCAACAAACTTGGCAAGCTGATAGTTAATGGAATCGGCCATGGATACTCCTTGGTCGTAGATTTTTACAAAACGGGTGTGCTATTGCGCGGCGGCGATACGACGAACGATGTCAAGCGTGATGCCGCTCGCGGTGCGAGCGTACTCATCCAGATCGAACTCGCGCTCGCAAAACGCGTCATATGCCTCGTCACAATTATCGCTGATAGCGCGCAGCACCAGGCAATCGACACCATTCTTGGCCGCGATGTGCGCAATTGCCGCGCCCTCCATCTCGACGCAATCGGCATGCGTGGCCTCAATCGCAGCGTTACGCATGGCGTCACCCGTAACAAAGCGGTCACCCGTGGCGATAGTGCCACACAGGAACTGCTTGGGGTCCTTCTCCGCAGAATTCTCATCCGCCGAGGCATCCACAAATCCATGCTCGGCAAGCACGGCGGCGGCAACATCAGCCAACGCCGGCGTCGAGACAAACTCCTCGAGTCCCGGCGCCGACTCGGCGATGAGCGCCGTGTCAGTATCGAGATAGCGCAGGCACTTGCCTATAACCACGTCGTTAATATGGAGCTTAGGGTTTAGGCCACCCGCAATGCCCGAAAACACAACGGCCTGCGGGGCATATTTGCTGATGAGATGCTGCGTTGCCGCCGCGGCGTTTACGGTTCCCATGCCAGCGGTCGTAGCAACAACGGACAAACCGTCGAGCTCGCCGTTGACAACGGTCAAGCCCGCCTCTTGTGCCACACGAGCGCCGTTCAGTTCTTCTTTAATCTGCGCAACCTCTTTTTCGAGTGCACCGATGATTGCGATGGTAGGCATACCATCCCCCAAACCCGTGAAAACTGCTATCCACGGTATGGTACCAGCATTTTGACTCAACCGCGCAATACGAAGC
>CAUBWQ010000280.1 GCA_958439775.1 uncultured Collinsella sp.
GAACCGGCGAGCTCATACCCGAGGTAAAAAGCAGTGCTGCGGCCTCGCCAAACACGCGACCGGCCGAAAGCACGATGCCCGTCACGATGGCAGGCATGGCCTCGGGGATCAGGATGTGCAGCGTGGCCTCCCAGCGAGTGAGGCCCATGGCCAGGCACGCATCGCGCTGGGCCTGCGGCACGTCCTCGAGCGCCTGCTGGATCACGCGCACCAGGATGGGGATGTTGAACATGGTGAGCGCGACGGCGCCGGAGATGATGGAGTACTTCCAGCCCAGCTGCACCGAGAACACCAGAAAACCGAACATGCCGACGACGATGGAAGGCAGCGAGGACAACGTCTCGATGGCGGTGGAGGCGATGTCGCGGATGGGTCCGTCCGGCGCGTACTCAACCAAAAAGACCGCTCCGCCCAGGCTGATGGGCACCGAGATGATCAGGGTGATCAGCAGCAGGTAGAACGAGTCGAACAGCTGGTAGAGCACGCCGCCCTGCGTTCCGTTGGCGCGCGACGGCTCCGTGAGAAAGCCCGGCTGGAACAGCGTCGAGATGCCCTCGAACAGGATATAGGCCACCATGGAGACGACGATGAGCATGACGATGGCGACGATCGCCGTCAACACGCCCGTGGCGAAGCGGTCCTGCTTTTGGACACGCCCGAGCCTCGCCTCGTCGATGTTGATACGCGTGCTAGCCACGAGCCTTCGCCCCCTTGCGGCCAATGAGATGGATGATCAGGATGAAGATGAGGCTCATGCCCATCAGCAGCAGACCGAGCGCCCACAGGACGTCGTCCTGGGCCGAGCCCTCGGCATAGACCGCCATAGACGTGGTGAGCGTGGTGGTGATGGTCGAAGCCGGCGACAGCAGCGACGTCGGCATGGCCTCGATACCGCCGATGACCATGCGCACGGCGAGCGTCTCGCCAAAGGCGCGCGTCATGCCAAGGATGACTGCGGTCATGAGCGACGGCATGGCGGACTTGAGTACCACGTGCCAGATGGTCTGCCAGCGGGTGTAGCCCAGCGCGAGCGAGCCCTGACGGTAGCTATCGGGCACAGCGCGCAGGCCATCGACCGAAAGCGTGGTCATGGTCGGCAGGATCATGACGGCCAGCACGATGGCGCCGGGCAAGATGCCCAGGCCCGTGCTCACGTGGAAAACGCTCTTCATAAGACCGACGACCACGTGAAAGCCGATCAGGCCAAAGACGACCGAGGGGATGCCGGTCAAAAGCTCAATAAGCGGCTGAAAGACCTTGGAGCCAAATTTGGGTTGGATCTCGACCGCAAAGATGGCAGAGCCGATGGCGATGGGCAGCGCGATGAGCGTAGAGAGTACCATGACCGCAAACGAGGTGACGATCAGGGGCAGGGCGCCGGTATAGGGCAGGCCGTTTTTAGCCGTGTTGGCCAGGTCCCACTTGGTGCCGGTGAAGAACTCGACGACCGAGACGCCGTCTTTGACAAAAGCCGAGAGGCCCTTTTGGGCGACCATAAAGATGAGCGCGGCAACGACAAGCGTCACGAGCGCTACGCACGCGCCCGTGACGCACAGGCCCACGTTCTCAAGGTCGCGCTTTGGCAGCTGTTTTGCCATTGCAAACCTTTCCGGGGGCGACTACTTATTTAGCGGAGACCTTGCCGCTGGCGTCCTTGACGACCTTCATGGCAGAGACGGGGATGAAGCCCTGCTCCTCGACGAGCTTGCCCTGGACGTCGTCGAAAAGCATGAACTCCAGGAAGGCCTTGGTAGCCTCGTCGGCGTCCTTTGCACAGTACATGTGCTCGGTCGCCCAGATCTTGAAGGAGCCGTCGGTGACATTCTTGCTCTTGGGCTCCACGCCCTCGACCTTGATGGCGTTGAACTTGGAGTCGTCGAAGTGCGAGAAGTCGAGGTAGGAGATGGCGTTGTCGGTGCTGCCCATCTGAGTCTGGACGTCGCCGGACTTGTCGAGCTCGGCGTCGCCCTTAAAGTCGACAGCCTCGTCGCCAAAGACGGCAGCCTCGAAGGTGGCGCGAGTACCGGAGCCGGCCTTGCGGTTGAGGACGACGATCTTGGCGTCGTCGCCGCCGACCTCCTTCCAGTTGGTGATCTGGCCGGAGAAGATGCCCTTGAGCTGCTCGAGGGACAGGTCGTCGACCGTCACGTTCTTGGAGACGACGGGGCCCATGCCCACGACGGCAACCTCGTGGTCGACGAGCTTCTTGACCTGGTCGGCCTCGAGTTTGGTCTCGGCGAAGACGTCGGAGTTGCCGATGGTGACGGTGCCGGCGGCAACAGCGGTCAGGCCCTTGCCCGAACCGTTACCCGAGCCGGAGACGGAGACGTCCGGGTTGGCATCCATGAACTTCTCGGCAGCGGCCTCGACGAGAGCCTGGAACGAGGAGGCGCCATCGTAGGTCACCTCGCCGGAGACGGACTCGGCAGCAGCGGCGCTACCCTTGTCGGCGGCGTCGGATGCGCCGGAGCCGCCGCAACCAACGAGACCGAGACCGACGATGCTGGCAAGACCACCAGCGAGGCCGAGGAAC
>CAUBWQ010000281.1 GCA_958439775.1 uncultured Collinsella sp.
CATCGCATCCTGTTGTTCAGCCAGTTTACGGGTATGCTCGATATTATTGGCAAGCGCCTGGCCAAGGAGGACATCGGCTTTCTTAAGCTCACGGGCGCTTCGTCCAAGGAGAGCCGTGCCAAGATGGTTGCGCAGTTCCAAGCTGGCGAGGTGCCGGTCTTTTTGATTTCGCTCAAGGCGGGCGGCGTCGGCCTGAACCTGACGGCGGCCGACGTGGTCATTCACTATGACCCGTGGTGGAACGTGGCGGCGCAGGACCAGGCGACCGACCGCGCGCACCGTATTGGCCAGCAACATACCGTGACCGTGTACAAGCTCATCGCCAAGGACACGATCGAGGAACGCATTATGCAGATGCAGGAGTGCGAGGGGGGCCGGGTCAACAGCGTGCTCGGTGGCGACGGCATCTCCTCGGCACTGTTTACCCGCGAGGATGTTTTGGCACTGCTCGGCGGCGACGGGCGCTAACTGCGCAGATGGCAACCGGGGCTGTCGAGACGGCTTCGGGTCGCCGGCGCGCTCTGACCCCGGGCGCTAGCCCCGCTCGTTATGTGTTCATTTGCCATGCCGTGGATGGTTCGCTTGCCTTTGGGCATAAGAACCTCGAGAACATCGGCACATCAGCAAAGGAGAACATCATGGCGAAATTCTTTAAGGACCCCGACGGCAAGCTCATTGCCGCCCTTGGCAACGACGTTGCGACCCCTGCCGGCTGCACGGAGCTGACCGCGAACACCGAGGACGCGGCGCACGAGAAGCACGTGCCGGTCGTTGAGAGCGAGCGCGACGGTCACGTGATCCGCGCACGCGTGGGCTCGGTCGAGCATCCTATGGTGCCCGAGCACTACATCGAGTGGATTGCCCTTGAGGCCGAGGGCCGTCTGGAGGTCCATTACCTCCAGCCCGGCATGAAGCCCGCGACGTTTTTTGCCGGCGGTTCCAAGACCGGTACCGTCTATGCCTATTGCAACCTGCACGGGCTGTGGTCCGCGACGTTCTAGGAGCGCGCCCCCGCTCGGGGTATCATAGCTAGCATATGCACATGCAAGCGCCGACTGCGTCATGCGGCCGGCGCTTTTACTACGACAACGATGGTTTACGACGGAAAGGGCTGAGCCATGAAGCTCGCACTTGCACAGATCGATATGCGCCTGGGTGATATTGAGGGTATCTGCGGTCGCATCGAGGACCAGGCGCGCCTGGCCCATGAGCGCGGTGCGCGCGTGCTGTGCGTGCCGGCTCCGCTCTTTATGGGAGCCCTGCCCGGCGGCCTGGTGGGCGCTGCCGACTTTGAGCACGACATACTTGCCGGCTTGACCGGCGTCGCCGAGCGTATCCAAGAGCTCGATATGATCTGCATCGTGCCCGCGGCAGTTTCGTTTGAGGGCCAGCCCCTGCTCGACTACATGATGCTCAAGGACGGCCATGTGGTGCCGGCCCGTTCGAGCATTGCCCTGCAGCGCGGTGGGAACGGCGATGCCCGTTGGGCGCCGCCGGTGTTTGACGTGGACGGCGTGCGTATCGCCGTGATCTTCGATTTGGACCGCGAGCTCGAGATGCTGCCGACCGGTGTCGACCTCATCGCCTATTTCCAGTTCAACGCGTTTGATATGACCGACCGCGAGAGCGCTGCGATCGCCGCCGTGCGCAGCGGAGCCTACCGCAAGATCGCATCTAAGCGCAGCGTGTGGTTTGCCTGCATGGCGCCGGTCGGTGCGTACGATGAGTCGGTGTATACCGGCGGCTCGTTTGTGCTCGACGACTGCGGCCGCGTGGTGGCCCAAGCGCCGTGTTTTGAGGAGAGCCTACTGGTTCAGGAGATCCAGCGCGGTGTGATGCTCGATGCCTTGGAGGACCACGAGCTGCCCGAGTTTCGTTCCGAGGAGTGGTTGTGGCAGGCGCTGGTGCTCGCTGTGCGCGATAACGCCCGAGCCCATGGTACGTCGCGCGCCGTGGTGGCGCTTGAGGGCGACTTGCCGTCGTCCCTGCTGGCGGCGCTTGCCGTCGACGCTCTGGGTCCGCGCAATGTGGTCGGCCTGGTGCTGGGACGCAACCGCATCTTTACGCCGGCGCAGGAGGAGGCCGAGGCTGCTCGCTGTGCCGCCGTTCGCGCCATTGCCGAGCGCCTGCATATTCGCACGGTTGAGCGCGATGCGCCGGATGCCGCGCGTGTGCTCGACCGCGATGTGTCGGCGGGCGACGCCGAGCGCCTGCGCTCTCGCACGTTGGGCCTCATGCTGGAGGATACGGCGCTCGAGCTGGGTGCGATGGCGTTGAGCCCGCTGTCCAAAACTGAGTACGCGCTGGCGGCGCCCGCGTTTTGCGGTGGCTACCAGGGCGATTATGCGCCCTTTGGCGACGTGTACCTGTCGACGCTCGAGTTTGTGGCGCGCGTACGCAACCGTACGTCCGCCGTGGTGCCGCAGGAGCTCGTGACGCTCAACGCGGTGGAGGATTGCATGGAGCGCGTGCTGGCACAGGCGCTTTCGACGCTCGACGGTCCGGTCGACATGCTCGACCGCGCGGCGC
>CAUBWQ010000282.1 GCA_958439775.1 uncultured Collinsella sp.
GAGTCCAGCGCGTGTGATCGGTTTTCTGGACCGAGGCTGCACGGCGCCTGTGCGCGCCGATCTGTATGGGTATGCGGATTGCCTGAGTAGGGTAGTTGCCGGGTGGAATCTCGACCGCCTTTCGGTCTTGTTTGATTTGCTCGAGGCCCATGGGTGTGCTGAGGTCCCGCTTTGTTTGGGCACTGCAGAGCCAGATGTCTCACCTGACGATGGCATGTGGACAGCGCTGTATCTGTCCGGTTTTCTCACGACGGATACGACTGAGGAGCCAGAGCATGGCTATCGGCTCCGTGCTTTGCGATTGCCCAATAACGAGCTTCGCCAGGCCTTGCGTCTAGTGATTGTTGAGTGGTTTGAGTGCGATGCCGAAGACATTCGAGACGTTGATGCGTTTCGCGACGGGCTGTGCCGTGGGAACGAGGATACGGTGAGGCGGGCGCTAAGCCGCATCCTGGGGGATGCGGGAATCGGTGAGACCGACCCAGATAAGCCGCTACCATATCATCTGCTCTTGCAGGGGCTCTGCTTTGGCTTGCCGGGCTATGCCAATCCTGCCTCGAGGCGAAAGTGTGGTGCGGGTCGCTGGGACATCCAGGTTTTCCCTACGGGTGCTGTGTTCGACGTAGCAGATACGATTGGCATGCTGGACGAGCGCCCGCTGATAACGATTAACTTGATGTATGATCCCGATGTGGATGCGCTGGGCCTGGAATTGCTGGCCGTGCAGTCGCTACTCGACATAGAGCGCGACAGCATCGACGAAATCCGTGTACCGCGCCCCGGCGTGGGTCGCATGCGCTGGGGGTTCGGTTTTGATGGGCAGCATGTGGCTACGGTGTGCCAGCGGCTTTAAGCGCCGAGGTGTTTCCGGCTTCCGTTACTCGGTGTCCTTCATGGGCGGCATGGGCTTCCAGTTGGGATCCTTAACGATCTTGCGGGCGTCCTTCATGCCACGGCGCAGCGCCGGAATGCCGGTCTTAAAGCACTTGTCAACGGCGGCCAGGCGAATGAATTCCTTGCAGAAGGTCGCGGCATTGCCCAGGCGGAACAGCATGGGGTGGTAGTCACCGTAGATCTGCATATAGCGAGCGAGGAAGCCTCGGTTGCGCATGATGTAGTAACGGTTGGTGTCGCTCGTGGAGTTGAGCTGGCGCTTGCCGGCGATATCCCAGTTGGAGACGGCGCGGGCGCGCTTGAGCACCACGTCGGCGACCACGGCGGCGGGGAAGTGCTGGCTGGCTACGTAGCCGTAGCAGGCATCGTCGCCGTAGATAAAGAAGCGCGCGTCGGGCAGGCCAATCTTGTCGACCACGCGGCGCGAGAACATGCCGCCCTCAAAGCACAGCTGGTTCATGGCGCGGTAGCCCTCGGGACCCAGATCCCACTTGGCGATGGGGTTAGGGATGCCGAGCGAAAGGATGAGCTGGTACTGCCAAAAGAAAGCGCCGCCGTCAAAGTCCAGGCGCGAACCCTGGATGACATCGTAGCGGTCGGTCCACTTGGCAAGACGCTTGATGCCTTCGGGGATGACGAGCACGTCGTCGTCCATCACCCAGAACCACTGGGCGCCCAGGTCGTAGGCGCATTTGGTGCCGGCGGAGAAGCCGCCCGCACCGCCGCCGTTTTCGAGCTGCGGGGCGTAGATGACACGGTCGGTGCCGCCCTGCGCGTCGGGCTGCTCGGTGTCGATGCCCCACAGGTTAGCCAGGCGCTCGTTGAATGCGGTGCACATGGCCTCGGTCTCGCGTGAGTTCTCGTTATCGACAATCACGATGCGCCAGGGCGTTGCCGTGAGCTCGGTCATAGAGTCGAACAAGTTGGCCAGGAGTTCCTGGCGCTTGTACGTAACGACGACGATGGCGAGCTTATCGATGGGAGCGGGGAGGGTTGAAGGCATGGGGCAATATATCCTTTCACGCGCGGCGGGCGAGTGCTGCGCGGAAGCTATCGAATACGTCCTTGGGACTGTCTTATTGTAAAGGCTCGGCGCACCTTGACGGCAAGCTTTGAATAAAACGCAGGAACCTGCCATGGGCTCGCCGCATGACGTGGGGCTGCTTTGCCCGCAAGAGGCTCCATAGATTATATAAACGCCCGCTGGCGCGCTGACCCTTTGATACCATGAAACGACAGGTATTTCCTAAGGAGCACATTTGTCTACTAACGCCTCTGGCAGCCCTGTTCTGTCGCTGCTTATTCCCATTTACAATGTTCAGCGCTACCTGCGCGAGTGCCTCGATTCCGCCCTGGCGCAGACGCTCAAGGATATTGAGATCATCTGCATTAACGACGGGTCGACCGACAACTCGCCGGCGATTATCCGCGAGTATATGGAGCGCGATGGGCGCGTCAAGATGATCGACAAGGCCAACAGCGGCTACGGCGACTCGATGAACCACGGCCTGGAGATGGCGCGTGGCAAGTACGTTGGCATCTTGGAGTCCGATGACTTTATGGCGCCCGACGCACTCGAAAAGCTTGTCTCGGCCGCCGATAGCAATAATGCCGA
>CAUBWQ010000283.1 GCA_958439775.1 uncultured Collinsella sp.
GGTTTCGACCTAAAGCCCAGCGCGAATGCTCAGGCAATATAAACAAACGTCGTTATGATATACCTACCGGCCTGCAAGATAAACCCCAAAATGAAGGCGTCGTGATGATGCAGCCCCTTGGCACAAAGCAGCCTGACCCCAATGCGCCAATCTTTGGTTAGGTCCACAGGCGGTCGCTGCGGGTGATCGTGGCGCCGATGGCGAAAGGCATGCATGCAATGACCGGGTACAGATAGCGCATGTAGGTCGACCCGTTACATGGACCAATCAGGCACACAGCGAGCACACCCAGTAGCGGTATCCAGATGGCCAGCGCGCGCCACGAATGGCGGCGCAACAGGTAGACCACCACGATGATCATGATCCACACGTAGGTGGCCGAGCTCATGGTGAGCGAGATAAACGGAATGCGCTGCACCGCCACGCGGTACAGGTTAATCAGGTGGTCGCACCAGCGCACGGCTTTGCTGTCGACCGGATGGAAGTCAAAGTACTTGAGGTTATCGGGCTTCGCCATGATCTCGGCACTGCGCGCCGTGCTGTAGACCCACGCATCGCGGGCACTCGGGTAAAAGTAGCCGTAGTAGTTATTGATGAGCGCCGAGATATAACACTCGGGATCCTTTTTGAACATCTGGGCCCACACCTCAAAATAGGCCTTGATGTCCTCCTGCGAGGCGTACTCGTTGAAGCAATTTTTGACGGCATCCGATTTGTCGGGAGTGTAGCGACGACCCAGGTTCTCGTACTTAAGCACGCGATCAATCACAGCGTGCTCCTCATCGGTCACCAAGCCGTCGCAGGGAGCTTCCTCAATCGTGCCATCGTCTTTGACCTTGGGGTTAACGCCCGAATTAAGGCCGTCGTGCTTTTGGACGAAGCGTGCCGTCTGCTGAAACGGAATCGAGAGGATCTCGCGCTTGGAGCCCGGCGTGATATCGTGCGCCGGCATAAAGACCTTGGTGAAATACATGTTGGAGACAAGGCAGAGCGCAAGCACTGCGAGCACGCCGACCCAGCGGAAGCGTGGCGTGGCGTACGAGGGCGTGACGCCAGACTGTTTGGCCACGCGACGGGCCACATGCGCGTCCCAAGCGCAAAACGCCGCCGCAATCACGCAGGCCGCCAACGGAAAGACCAGGCCGCCATTGCGCAAAAACGTGGAACCCATGGCACCCAGCACGAGCAACAGCCAGTCGTGGCGTGCAAAGAGCACAGGCGCCTGTTCGCCCGCGCGCTTGGCATTGGCATCGCGACGGGGCAGGCCACATGCCACGAGCTTGACGGTCTGAACGAGCAGCACCAAAAACGCATCGGCAAACAGCACGTCTTTGGTCAGCAGCGCCGCATAGTTGGAGAACATCGGCATAAACGCAAAGAACAGCAAGGTGACGCCACGGACCGGCAGGCTCACGCCCAGCTTGCGCAGCGACGATATGGAATAGGCCATGCAGGCGGCCGTGATGACAAATTGGGCACAGGTGTAGATGGCAAGGCCCGCATTGGCGCTATTGAACAGCGAAAGCCCCAGTTGCACGCACGAGCCGATGATGGCCGTGTGCACCACCGGATGATGGCCGTTGAGCAGCACGTTGGGGTTAAGCAGGCGCAGGTAATCGCTCGTGCCGTTGGGGTAGTTGAACCATTGGCGGATCTGCGCGCCCGTATCTCCCATAAAGAGGCCGGGCAGCGAGGCGATAAGCGTGGGCGCCCAGGCAATCATGAGCACAAGAAACGGCCCGACAAAGGGATGGACCGAGAGCACGGCGTGGGCAACACGCCACACGCGGCCAAAGTGGGTCTCCGAAAACGGAATGCGGCGGGAGCTCAACCAATCCAAAAACTCAAAAGCCAGATAGAAGGCCACAATCGCCAGAAGCATCCAGCCCGCGCCGCCAATCCAGGCGCAGATAACGCGTGCCTTGTCGCCCAGCACAATCTCTGCCGAATCGGTAAGGTCGTAGCTACGGCCGAACACCATGCAAACGGCAAAGAACAGCGATGGCAGCACGACCGACGGGTGCCAAGCGTCACCGCGGCCAAAGAATACGTAGCGAAACGGCAGCGTAAGCAGGCAGGCAAGCGCAAGCAGCATGACCGCGTCGGTATGGCCGGCAAACGAGAGGAGCACCTCGTAGCACACGTACAGCATGCCCGAGGCTTTGGGGTCAATTGCCAAGACTGCGTTGCTCGACACCGGGGCGGGATCGATGGAAAACGCCGTGGTCGCCAACAGCGCGAGCAAAAATGCGATGAGCGTCTGCTTGGCGGGATAGCGCTTAAACCAAACGATGCGGGCGGCGTCGCGCGCAGCCGTTGCGGAGAGGTCGGAATCCTTCATAGTCCGAATAGCCTTTCTAGAAACCTGCCAAAAAGGGACAGGTTTATTTTGGCAGGTTTTATCTGGGGAAACGTTACGGTTCTGTCATCGTTGCCCGGCAAAACCACCACAAAGGTGCCTGTCCCCCTTGTGGTGACATGTGGTGGCTAGGCGTCGAGGTAGATGCG
>CAUBWQ010000284.1 GCA_958439775.1 uncultured Collinsella sp.
TACCGCGACGCCGGCTACCTGTCCGACGCCTTCGGCAACTACCTGGCGCTGCTCGGCTGGTCGCTCGACGGCGAGACCACGATCATCCCGCGCGATGTCCTGGCCAGCAAGTTCTCGCTCGACCGCATCTCCAAGAACCCCGCGACCTTCGACCCCAAGAAGCTCGACTGGGTCAATGCTGAGTACATCAACGGCATGTCCGATGCTCAGTTTGCCGACGAGATCATGGTCCCCGAGCTGCACGAGGCGGGTCTCATCGAGGGTAATGTCGAGTACGGCGAGGATTGGATCGACGCGCTCGCTGCCATCGTCAAGCCGCGCACCAAGATGCCGGCCGACGCCGTGACCGTCGCCGCTCCCATCTTCGCTACGGCCGATACGCTCGAGTATGACGAGAAGTCCGTCAACAAAGGCCTGGCCAAGGAGGGCATGGGTGCCATCCTGGATGCCGCCAAGGTCGCGCTCGAGGGCGTGGACGAGTGGACGGCCGCCAACATCGACGCCGCGCTTGAGCCGCTGCCCGAGCAGATGGACCTCAAGAAGCGCGTGGTGTTCCAGGCTGTGCGCGTCGCCGTCTGCGGCAACATGGTGAGCCCTCCGTTGGGCGAGACCATGGCGCTCGTCGGCCGCGACGACTGCCTGGCGCGCATCGATCGCGCCCGCACGATGGCGCTGTAATCGCTGCGCAAACGTTTGTATCCGAGCCCCGTTCACCCTGAGCGGGGTTCTTGTTTCTGTAGACGAATGGGATGGGAGGTGCTGGGGCCATGGCCGAGCAACTGTCACTGTTTGGTTCGCCGGAACCGGAGCAGGCTCCGGCCACGCCCGAGCCTGCTGTTGCCCCGGCCAAGTCCGAGCCTGTACCTGAGCCCATCGCCGCCTACGCGAGCGTAGTCCTGGACATTCCAACGCGTGCGCTGTCCGAGCCATTCGCCTACGGCATCCCGGAAACTCTTGCCAACGAGGCGCAGATCGGATCCACAGTCCTGGTCCATTTTGGCAACCGTGCCGCCGCGGGCTATATCGTCGACATTGCGCTTGAGCTGGGCGAGCTGCAAGGAAACAACGCCCTCGACCCCTCGCGCATCAAGCCCATCGAGGTAATCCTCAGCAAACCGCTCTTTACCGCGGAGGCTGCCCGCATCGCGCGCTGGATGAGCCGCGAGTACGTCGCAACGCTTTCCGAGTGCCTGCGCCTGTTTTTGCCCCCGGGCGGCAGTCCGCGGGTGGTCAAGGGCGACGACGGCATGTGGACGGTTGAACGTCCCGCCGTCAAGCCTATCCAAAACCGCTGGGTCATGCTCACGCCCGAGGGTTTCGACTACACGCCGCCCAAGACCGCGGTCCGCCAGCGTCAGCTCATCGAGGCACTGCAGTGCGGCCCGGTAACGACGCGCGACCTCAACCTTCTCTATAACAGTATGTCGGCGACCATTAAGGCGCTCGAAAAACGCGGCGTCGTGGTGGTGGAGGAGCGCCGTGCCTGGCGCGGTTGCAGCGAGCAGACTACGCTGTCCTCAGCGAGCGGCAAAGCGCCGGTCGCACTTACGAACGGTCAGCAGCAGGCGCTCGCGCAGATTGAGCGCGCTCGCCTGGATGCGCACGGCGACGTGGTGCTCGTGGACGGTGTTACGGGCTCCGGCAAAACCGAGGTCTACCTTTCCGCTATCGAGCGCGTGCTCGCGGCAGGCCGCTCTGCCTGTGTGCTCGTGCCCGAGATCTCGCTGACGGCCCAGACCGTCGGCCGTTTTCGCTCGCGTTTTGGCGAGACGGTTGCGGTCTTTCACTCGCGTCTTTCTGCTGGCGAGCGCCTGGACCAATGGGATATGGTTGCCAGCGGGGCCGCGCGTGTGGTCGTGGGAGCCCGTTCGGCGCTCTTTTGCCCGCTCAGCGACCTGGGTCTCATTATCATCGACGAGGAGCACGAGACCAGCTACAAGCAGGGTTCCAGCCCGCGCTACCACGCGCGCGAGGTCGCGGCCGAGATGGCGCGCCGCTATCGCTGCCCGCTCGTGCTGGGTTCGGCCACGCCTTCTGCCGAGGCTCTCGACCGCTGCCGCCGTGGCTCGTATAACGGTGCCACCTGGACGCGCGTCGAGATGCCCGAGCGCCCGGGACACGCCGTGCTGCCGACAGTCCGCATTGCCGACCTGCGCCGCGAGTTCTCGCACGGCAGCCGCTCTATGTTCTCAAAACCGCTGATGGAAGGCCTGGAGCGTGTGGTCGAGCGCCGCGAGAAGGCCGTGTTGCTGCATAACCGCCGTGGCTTTGCGCCGTTCCTTATGTGCCGCGAGTGCGGCTGCGTCCCCACCTGCAACCACTGCTCCACCGCGCTTACGTATCACGAGCGCACGCACACGCTGCAGTGTCACACATGCGGTTCGTCTTGGCGCGTGCAGCCGTATCCCGCGCCCACGAGCCGTTGCCCCAAATGTGGCAGTCGCTACCTGGCAAAAATGGGCCTGGGCACTCAGCAGATCGAGGACGCACTGCACCAGATGCTGCC